>DATCLV010000711.1:0-9862 GCA_036563745.1 Acidimicrobiales bacterium
GACCTGGGCCTCGCCCGGGCGGGGGCCGGCGCCGACGGCGGGCGGGCCGAGGCGACCCTGCTCGACGCCGCCCTCCAGGCCCGGCGGGCCGGCCGCCCCGACCTCGCCGCCGAGGCCGCGCTGGGGCTCGCCGACCTGGCCCGCACCCGGCCGGCGCTGCGCCCGGAGGCCACGGCGCTGGTGGAGGAGCTCCTGGCGGGCGCGGCCGGGGCGCCGGGTCAGGGGGATGCCACCGGCGACCCGTCCGATGTGGTCACGGCCCGGCTGCTCGCCCGGCACGTCGAGCTGCAGCCCGACGACGGCACCGGGTTCGGCGGGCGGTCCCCGGTCGACCGGCACCGGCTGGCGGCCCGGGGCGTCGCCGCGCTGCACGCCCGGCTCGACGCGCTGGCCGGTCCCGACGACGCCGCCGAGCGGACCGCCCTGGCCAGCGACCTCGCCACCCTCGGCGCCCTCCTGGCCGACGACCGGGCCGTGGCCGCCGCCGCCCACCACCGGGCGATGGTCGCCGCCGTGGCCGGCGACGGGAAAGCCGCGGAGGAGCACCTCGACGCCGGCGGCGACGCGGCGATGCGGGCGCAGCGGGCGATCGTCGTGGCGGTCACCCAGGGCGACTTCGCCACCGCCGCCGAGCTGGCCGGCGACGTCGAGGACGGCGAGGGTGGCCCGGCCGCCCGGGCCACCCGGCGGCAGCTGCTGGTCGCCCGGTGGCTCCAGGGGCGGCTCGGCGACGACGCCGGCGGCGCGGGCGGCGGCACCGGCACCGGCACCGCCCGCGAGCCCGACGATCCTGCCGACCGGGTGCTGGTGGCGCTGGCCCGGGGGCTCCGGGGCCAGGCCCGGCTGCTGCTGCACTCGCTCACCGCCGACCCGGACCAGCTGCCCGGCGGCGACGGCCGCCTCCACTCGCTGGGGGTGCTGGCGCTGGCCGCGTTCGAGAACGGCGACCCGGCGGCGGCCGAGGCCGTGCGCGGCCTGCTCGCCCCCTACGCCGACCTGTGCTGCGCCGACGGCTACCGCTCGTTCGTGGGGACGGCCGGCTTCCACCTGGGGCGGCTGGCGCTGGTGGGCGGCGACCTGGCCGACGCCGAGCGCTACCTCATGCCCGCGCTCAGCCGGCACGCCGAGATGCAGGCCCGCCCGTGGGTGGCGCTGACCCAGCACGCCCTGGCCGACGTCCTCGACGCCCGCGGCCGCTCCTCGGACCGCGACTGGGTCAAGGCCCTCCGCTCCGAGGCCCGCTGGCTGGCCTCCTCCCTCGGCCTCCGCCCCCTCTGACGAGGCGGACGCCGTGCCTCACCGGGCCAGGTAAAGGTCGGCCCTGAGCACCTCTCGCACAGTCTCGTCAATGAAGCCGAGGTTGTGCGCATGTTCCACCAGTGCCGACACCGTGACGCCGAGCCGTTCGGCGACACCCTTTGCGCTCTCCGGTGACCGGAGCCGGTCACCGGACTCGGTCACGGCAGGGCCAAGAAGTGCAGGCGGCATCAGCAGCATCGCCGCGAACGCGTTCGCCCGACGCTCGATCGCCGCCGGCGCCCATGGCCCGCTCGCCACGGCGAGGCGTGCACCCATCGACCGGTCGAAGAGGAGGTGGCAGAGCTCGTGTGCAAGCGTGAACCGTCTCGCCCCCGGCGAGGCGATGAACCTCGACCACGTGTTCAACGCGATGGTGGGCGTGTGGTCCGGGCCGGCGAAGCTCACGGCTCGGATCGACCCGTCGGACAGCACAACGGTCGTCTGCCGCACGGCTCGGTCCTGCAGGAAGTCCTCAATGTGCACTCGATCGCCGAGGATCGCCTGGCGCAGATGATCGAGCACCTGGTCGGCCAGCTCGTAGCCTTGTTCCCAGGCCGGGGTTGCCGGATCCAGCGACACGTGCTCGACCAGGTCTGCCAACGGGTCCTTCGCCGCGGGATCGTACGCCCGCAGCAAGAGGTTCGTCAGCTGGAACACATCGTCCTCGCCGAGCGTCGGGCTCACTGATCCGAAGAGCAAGGCCGCTTCACACGAGCCGGCGAGGACCAGCTCTCCCTCGCTTGGGGCCTCGAACGTTGCAGCGAATGCGGCACCGCCGGCGAACTCCTCACGCACCCGACCGACGACGGACCGCCAGCTGTCGACCGCGTCGGAACGGGCACCACCGAGCCCGGCCACCCATGCGGTCCTCACCTCGGATCGATCGAGCGACCGGAGCGCAGCGACCGTTGCCACCAGCTCCTCGATCCGACCGGAGTCGGGACGCTGTGCCCGGAGCCACCCCGCGGCCTCAACGAGCACGTCATAGAGAACGTCCGCGACGACATCGGGCGGCTTGACGCTGTGGCCTTCGGTCGCGGTGAACTCGACTGTCTCCGCACCGGCCAGTGGCAGGTTCATCCACGAGATCTCGATCTCGTCCCGCAGCCGGCGCAGACGCACTTCGGGAAGGATGCCCCCGTCGCGCGCCGCTCGGAGACTGTGCCGCTGCTCCCAATCGAAGCGCCATTGGTCGGCGGCGAAGGCTTCTGATCCACCGGTCTCGGCGTACTGCAGCTTCGGCGGTTCGTTTGCGAGCGCAGCAGCGTTCGTGAAGCGGAAGGATGGCGCCGGCAGGCGTTCCTCGTGCAGGAGCGGGTCCCACGACCTTGCGAGCCACTCCAGCACCGGCAGGAGGTACCAGTGCGTTGCTTGCAGCGTCTCCCCCTGGTCCACATGGCTGCAGAGGTTGACCCCGTCGACCCAGATCTGCAGTGCGCCCCAGCTCGCGGCGGTGTCGTCGTCGACGCTCCGACCGTCATCGGGGTCGGCGTGGAACGCGACCTTCACCGCGAAGCTGCCAGTGTCCCCGGCAAAGCGCTCCCATCTGACACTCATCGGTTCCGCCTTCGCTGGCGACGAACGGTCCTGCGATCGACGCGACCTTTCTCCAGCCACTCTTTCACGATCCTCGGGGGAACCTCGTTCCACCCGATCGGGTAGCCGTGCCACAGGTCGGCATCCCGGTCGTGGCACTGCGCGCAGAAGGCCTCGAGACCGTCGGTGGCGTACCGCTTCCGGCCGTCGAGGATGCTGTCGTCCAGGAGTCGCTGGGCATCGACGCCTCTGGGACAGATCGAGCCGTGCTTGCCGGGACTCGGTCGTTTGTGCTTCGGGTTCGCTTCGTACTCCACCGTCACCTCACGTGGTGGATCTACGGTACCCCTCGGGCCAACTCAGAACTGGCAATTATCGAGGTTCTTGGCGGGCGGCGTCGAGGCCGTCAGGGGGTGAGGTCGAAGCGGATCGTGCGGGGGTCGGTGCCGAAGCGGTGCACGGCGGCCTCGTGGCTGCGGCGGTGGAAGGTGCGGAGGCGGGCCTCGGCGTCGTCGTCGGGGAGGAGCGTCGCCCGGGCGTCGATCCAGCGGCGCCGGCGGCGGACCCGCACCTCCGGGTGGGCCTCGATGTTGCGGACGTAGCCGGCCCGGCGGCCGTGCTCGGCGATCACCCAGCCGGTGTCGCCCTCGACGTGCATGCCGACCACGGTGCGGCGGCGCCGGCCCGACCGGCGGCCGGTGGTCTCCAGCAGCACCAGCCCGGACGTCAGGCCCAGCCAGGCCAGGGCCTTCGCCGGCGGGTTCACCAGGTGTCGCTGCACGAACCGGATCCGCCGGAACTTGCGCTCGTCCATGCCCTCAGGTTCCCCGGCCCGGGCGCCGCCCAACCCGCGGGCGCCGCGCACCCCGCGGGCTGCTCATCCCGCCGGCGCCGGTCTCGGCAGGCGCAGGACCCGGGGCGACCCGTCGTCGGCCGCCCGACCGACCAGCCACAGCGCACCTGGCCGTCAGGTGGACCCGGCCGTCAGGTGCACCCGGCGCACGGCGTCGTGGACGTCAGATGCAGGCGAGGTTGGTGTCGGGACCGGGGCGGTGGGGTACGGCGGGGCCGGGAAGCCGGCCCCGGGACGGTGTGAGGTTCCGTGCCCGGGCGTGACAGGATCGGGAACAGGCACCGGCACGGTGCCGCGGGCAGTTGGGGAGGGGTGTTCGAGATGCGGGCCGGGGATCCACCATCACGACACGGCTGCCCCCAGCCGTAGGCAGGCGTCGACATGGTGCGCGTGGCGGTGGGCCGCTTGGCGTCCGCGGTGCCGCTCATCCTGCTCATCACCCTGGGCACGTTCGTGCTCGGCCAGCTCATGCCCGGCGACCAGGCCCGTGCCGTCGCCGGCCCGGACGCGCGGCCCGAGGAGGTCGCCCAGGTCCGGCGCGACCTGCGCCTCGACGACCCGGCGCCCGTCCGCTACGTCCGCTGGCTGACCGATGCCGTCCAGGGTGACCTCGGCGTGTCGGCGGCCACCCGCCGCCCCGTGGCCGACGAGCTGGGCCGGCGCTGGCCGGTGACCGCGTCGCTCGGCGTCGCCGCCCTCACGCTGTCGCTGGCGATCGGCATCCCCATCGGCATCGCCCAGGGCCTCCGCCCCGGCTCGTGGCTCGACCGGGCGCTCCTGGCGCTCGTCTCGGTGGGGCTGGCGGCGCCGGCGTTCTGGCTGGCGACCCTCCTCGTCTACCTGCTCGCCGTCGAGCGGCGCTGGCTCCCGGCGCTGGGCTACGTGGGCTTCAGCGAGTCGCCGGTCGAGTGGGCCCGCCACATCTTCATGCCCGCCCTCACGCTCGCCGTCGTCGGCGGCGCCGAGATCGCCCGCCAGCTGCGGGCATCGCTGGTCGACGTGCTCCGGCAGGACCACATCCGGGCGGCGACCGCCCGCGGCCTCCACCCCCGGGTCGTCATCGGGAAGCACGCCCTGCGCAACGCGTCGCTGCCGGTGCTGACGATCGTCGGGCTGCGGATCGGGCAGCTGCTGGCCGGCGCGGTCGTCGTCGAGGAGATGTTCGAGCTCCACGGCCTCGGCAGCTACGCCCTCGACGCCATCCTCAACCAGGACTTCGCCGTGGTGCAGGGGGTGGTCCTCGTGACCGCCGCCGTCGTGGTGGCCGTGAACCTGGCGGTCGACCTGCTGTACCACTGGGCCAACCCGAAGGCGCGGCCGGCGTGAGCGACTCCTACGCCAGACGCACGGCGGCGCGGCTGGTGCGCCGCCCCGCCGCCGTCGCCGGCCTGGCCGTGGTCGGCGTGTTCGGGGTGGCCGGGCTGCTGGCCCCGGTGATCAGCCCCTACGGGTTGACCGAGACCTCCTCCGAGTTCCGGGCCGGCCCGTCGCCCGACCACTGGCTGGGCACGGACGCGATCGGCAAGGACACGCTCAGCCAGCTGCTCCACGGGATCCGCACGTCGCTGTGGGCCAGCCTGGTGGCGGTCACGCTCGCCGTCGTCGTGGGCACGGTGATCGGGCTGTGCGCCGGGTACTTCGGCGGCCGGACCGACCGGCTGCTCATGCGGCTGGTCGACGCCGTCCTCTCGTTCCCGGGCCTGCTGACCGCCATGGTCGTGGTCGGCCTGCTCGGCCCCAGCGTCCTCAACGCCATGATCGGCCTGTCGGTGGCGTTCACGCCGCTGTTCGCCCGGCTGGTCCGGGGCCAGGCGCTGGCGGTGCGCGAGGAGAACTACGTGAAGGCGGCCGTGGTGGTCGGCTGCGGGCCGGTCCGCATCATCCGCCGGCACGTGCTGCCCAACGTGGCGCCGCCGCTGGTGGTGCAGGCGTGCATGACGTTCGGGTTCGCCCTGCTCGCCGAGGGCGCGCTGGCGTTCCTGGGCCTCAGCGTGCGGCCGCCGGAGACCAGCCTCGGCAGCATGCTCCGCCGGGGCTTCGGGTCGATCAACGACACGCCCCGCCTGGTGCTGGTGCCCGGCCTGGCGATCACGGTGCTGACGCTGGCGTGCAACACGGTGGCCGACGGGCTGCGCGACGCGATGGCCCGCCCCTCGGGCGAGGGCGCGGGCGCCCGGGCGGGGTCCGGGGACGGCGCCGTGGCGGGGCTGCCGGCCGGCGTGCCGACCGAGGTCGCCGTCGAGGTGGAGGGGCGCCCGTGACCGCGCTGTCGACCGATCCCGTGGCCGGCACAGCGGCACCCGACGGCGCGCCGCTGCTGGAGGTCGAGGACCTGGCGGTGGTCGCCGGGGGCGACGCGAAGGGCGGCGAGGGCGACGAGCGCGGGGTCCCGCTGGTGGAGGACGTGGCGTTCACGCTCGACCGGGGCCGGACGCTCGGCCTCGTGGGCGAGAGCGGCTCGGGCAAGACGCTGATCGCCCTGTCGGTGCTGGGCCTCCTGCCGACCGGGGTGCGCCGGGTCCGGGGCGCGGTCCGGTTCGGCGGCCGCGACCTCACCACCCTCCGCCCCCGCGAGCTGCGGGCGATCCGGGGCCGGGAGGTCGGCATGGTCTTCCAGGACCCGGTCGGCCACCTCGACCCGTCGTTCACGGTCGGCAGCCAGCTGGTCGAGACGATCCGGGCCCACACCGACCTGTCGCGTGGGGCGGCCCGGGCGCGGGCCGTCGAGCTGCTCGACCGGGTCGGGGTCCCGCAGCCGGACCGGCGGCTGCGCGACCACCCCCACCAGCTGTCGGGCGGCATGGCCCAGCGGGTGATGATCGCCCTGGCCATCGCCGGCGAGCCGCGGCTGCTGATCGCCGACGAGCCCACCACCGCGCTCGACGCCACCGTCCAGGCCCAGATCCTCGCCCTGCTGCGCTCGCTGCAGGAGGAGCGGGGCATGGCGCTGCTGCTCATCTCGCACGACCTGGCGGTGGTGGCCGAGATGGCCGACGACGTGGCCGTGGTCTACGGGGGCCAGGTGGCCGAGCGGGGCCCGGTGGTCCCCGTGTTCGACCGCCCGGCGCACCCCTACACGGCGGCGCTGCTGGGGGCGCAACCCGGCGGCGTGGCGCCCGGCGAGCCGCTGGCGACGATCCCCGGCTCGGTCCCGCCCCCGGGCGACCGACCCGGGGGCTGCCGCTTCCACCCCCGCTGCCCCCACGCCACCGACGCCTGCCGGACCGGCGACCCGCCGCTGGCGCCGGTGGGGACCGCGGGCGACCCGGGCGCCCGGGTCAGCCGCTGCCTCCGCCACCCCGAGCTGACCCTCCGGGGCGTCCCGCCGATCGCCGACACCGTCGACGGCGACACCATCGACGGCGGAACCATCGACGGCGACGGCGGCGACCGGGCCCCCGGACCCGTCCGGGTCGAGGTGACGGGTGAGCCCGACGCCGGGGACGGGACCGCCAACGTCACGCCGGTCGTCGACGACACCGACGACACCGACGGCGGCGGTGCCGCGCCGGTCCTGGTCGAGGTGCGGGACCTCGGCAAGGACTACGTCGTCCGGGGCGGCCGCTGGCCCTGGTCGAAGGCGGTCCGCACCGCGGTCGACGGGGTCAGCTTCCGGATCCGGGCCGGGGAGACCCTGGGCCTCGTCGGCGAGAGCGGGGCCGGGAAGTCGACCGTGGGCCGCCTGGTCCTCGGCCTCGAGGCCCCCACCCGCGGCGAGGTGCTGATCGACGGCGACGACCTCCGCGCCGCCCGCGGCACCCGCCGCCGGGAGCTGCGCCGCGACGTCCAGGTGGTCTTCCAGGACCCGCACAGCTCGCTCGACCCCATGATGACGACCGGCGCCATCCTCGCCGAGCCGCTGGAGGTCCACACCGACGCCTCCCGCCCGGAGATCGAGGCCCGGGTCGCCGAGCTGCTCGAGCTGGTGGGCCTGCCGCCGACCACCGCCGGCCGCCTGCCCGACACGCTGTCGGGCGGCCAGCGGCAGCGGGTCGCCATCGCCCGGGCGCTCGCCCTCCGGCCGCGCCTCGTCGTGTGCGACGAGCCGGTCAGCGCCCTCGACGTGTCGACGCAGGCGCAGGTCGTCAACCTCCTCGTCGACCTCCAGCGCGAGCTGGGCGTCGCCTACCTGTTCATCGGCCACGACCTCGCCGTCGTGCGCCACGTGAGCGACCGCGTCGCCGTCATGCGGCACGGCCGGATCGTCGAGATCGGCACGAGCGAGCAGATCCACCGCCACCCGCGGCACGCCTACACCCGGGCGCTGCACGACGCGGTCCTGTCCGTCGACCCGCGTCGGCGCGGTGGCGCGACCCGTCCCCCGACCACGGTGCGCAACACACAGGAGGCGTGATGTCTGCGACCCACACCCCCCAGGAGCCCGACCCGGTCCACCGGCCCCGCCGACGGAGTCGCCGATGGCGCCCGCCGGCCGTGCCGGGGGCACTGGCGGCGATGGTGCTCGCCACCGTGGTCACGGCGTGCAGCGGCGGAGGCGGCACCGCCGCCGACCCGGACGACGGGGGCGAGGAGGCCGCCGGCTGCGGCAGCCGGTCGCCGGCCGCCGAAGCCCGCGACGACGCCCCCGCCCCCGAGGACGCCGACCGGTCCGCCATCCTGCGCTGGGGCGCCATGCGGGCCGAGAGCATGGACCCCATCCGCTCGGCCGGCGTCGACTACGTCCAGCTCCACGCCGTGTTCGACACGCTGCTGTCGGTCTCGCCGGAGGACGGCGAGCTCCTCCCCCGCCTCGCCACCGAGTGGGAGGCCGACGAGGAGACGATCGTCCTGCACCTCCGGGACGACGTCACGTTCCAGGACGGCACGCCCTTCGACGCCGAGGCCGTGAAGTTCAACCTCGACCGCGCCAAGAACGACCCCGACTCGAACATCACCGAGATGGTCACGGCGATCGAGCGCGTCGAGGTCGTCGACGCCACCACGGTCGAGCTCGAGCTGGCCGAGCCCCGGCCGCTGGCGGTCCTCCAGCTGCTCGCCGACCGCCCCGGGATGATGGCCTCGCCCACCGCGGTGCGGAGCGCCGGGAACAGCACCGCCTTCAGCGAGGCCCCGGTCGGCGCCGGCATGTACCGGATCGAGGGCCGGTGGTTCCCCCGCGAGTCGATGTCGGTGCGGGCCTGGGACGGCTACTGGGACCCCGACGCCCAGCTCCTCGGCGGCATCGACTTCATCGAGGTCGAGCCCGACGCCAAGGTCAACGCCCTGCTGTCGGGCTCGGTCGACGTGGCCTCGGTCGGCGGCGCCGACGTGTCGGCGCTGGAGGGCAGCGACGACGTCGCCCTCGCCGTCGGGCCCGCCACGATCGGGCGCGGCCTCACCGTGAACCCGACGCTGGAGCCGTTCGACGACCTCCGCGTCCGCCAGGCGGTGGCCCACGCCATCAACCGGGACGCCGTCGTCGAGGCGCTGACCGACGGCTACGGCGAGGCCCGCTGCCAGCTCTTCGCCGCCAACTCCCCCGCCTACGACGAGGAGCTCGACGGGCTCTACCCCTACGACCCGGCCCGGGCGACCGAGCTGCTGGAGGAGGCGGGCTACGCCGACGGCCTGGAGTTCCGGGCCATCGTCGGCAGCGGGGCCACCGCCTACGTCGACTTCGGCGAGCTCCTGCAGGCCCAGCTGGCCGAGGTGGGCATCACGATGGACCTGGAGCTGGTCGACCGGTCGCAGACGCTGACCCTGCTCTACGAGGAGGACGCCGCCCCCGCCGCGCCGATCGGCGGCGGCGCCGACGCCGCGCTCACCGACGTGTTCATCCGCAACTACCTGCTGGAGGACGGGAGCTTCAACGCCGGGAACGTGGAGCTGCCCGAGGTCCGGGAGCTCGTGGAGGAGGCGGGCGCCCAGCCGGACATCGCCTCGGCCCGGCCCTACTACCAGGAGCTCAACCGGGCGGTCGCCGAGGACCTCTTCCAGATCATCCCGGTGTACGCCGACGCGGCGATCACGGGGCACCAGGCGAACGTGGGCGGCCTGCGACCCGGGCTGCTCGACGTCGACCCGAGCCCCGAGCTGCTGCGGGGCGTGTTCGTGACCGAGAGCTGACCACCGCCGACGAGGATCGACGACGACCGACGGCGTCGGGGGCGGCGAGGCGGCGCCGCCCCTGCCCGCCGGCCCGTCGGCCCGTCAGGACGACGACGCCGGGGTCGA
>DATCLV010000712.1:0-5408 GCA_036563745.1 Acidimicrobiales bacterium
CCCTGGTAGCTGGGCCCGGGCTCCTTCTCGACGATGAACGCCGAGATGCCGTCGGGGGTGCGGGCGACGAGGGCGACGATCGACGCCCGCTCGCCGTTGGTGACCCACGCCTTGGTGCCGTCGAGGACGTACTCGTCGCCGTCGCGGGTGGCGGTGCAGCTGATGTTGCGGGTGTCGGAGCCGGCGTCGGGCTCGGAGAGCGACAGCGCGCCGCGCCGCTCCCCCGTCGCCATGGCGGGCAGCAGCCGGGCCTGCAGCTCGGGGCTGCCGTGGGCCATGAGCAGGGTGGCCGCCATGGTGTGGGTGTTGACGATGCCGGAGAGGCTCATCCAGCCGTAGGCCAGCTCCTCGACGATCCCGACGTAGGTGCGCAGGTCGAGGCCCAGGCCGCCGTGGCGCTCGGGGATCGTGACCCCGAAGAGCCCCAGCTCGCGCATGCCGGCGACGATGTCGGCGGGGAACTCGTCGGCGTGCTCGAGCGCCGCCGCCACGGGGACCACCTCCCGGGCGACGAAGCGGCGGACGGTCTCGATGATCTCGGCCCGCACCTCGGGGTCGGTCGCTGCGCCGGTCTCCACCATGGCGCCACCGTAGGGCGGCGCCCGCTGCCGAAGATCATTGTGTTCCGCCCGCCGGTGGCGTAGACCCAGAAGCTCATGGCCACCCCCAGCGACGACCGGGCGGGCGGTGTACCACCCGACGTGGCGCGGCGGGTCGTGCGCGCCCTCGATCGCTCCCCCGACGCCGTGGTCACGCTCGTCAACGCCGACCTCAGCATCGCCTGGGTCAGCGAGTCGGCGAGGTGGGTCACCGGCACCGACCCGGAGGGCCGCACCGGGGCGAACGCCTTCGAACGCATCCACCCCGACGACGTCGAGCGCCTGGTCCACGGGCTGGCCCAGCTCGAGAAGGCCGAGCCCCTGGACGCGCCGACGGTCCCGGTGGTGGAGTCGCTGCGCTACCGGTTCCACCGCTTCGACGGCCGCTGGGTCGTGATGGAGGCCCGGGTCCACAACCTGCTCGACGACCCGGAGGTCAACGGCCTGCTGGTGGAGGCCCGGCCGGTCGACGGCGGCCTCGACGGCGTGGGGCACGTGGTCGACCTGCTGGTGGCGGAGGCCCCGCTGACCGAGGTGCTGGGTGCCTGCGCCGCGCTCGTGCCGATCTACCTGGGCTCCGCGGCGATCGTGGCGGTGACCGACGAGGGCATCGTGGTGGGGGCGCCGCCGGGCAGCCCCGCCGAGCGTCTGGTCCAGGACGAGCGCTGGTGGCGGGAGGCGCTGAAGGGCGAGCTGGTGGAGCCGGTCTCCTTCGACGAGCTGCCCGACGACCTGGTGGCGGCGGCCCGGGACGCCGGGTTCGTGACCGCCTGGACGTTCTCGCTCACCGCGCCCTCGTCGTCGGAGGTCATCGGTTGCGTGGTGGTGTGGGTGCGGATCGAGATCGAGCTCAACATCGCCGTCGACACCGCGCTCCGGCAGACCCGGCGGCTGGCGTCGCTGGCCATCGGGGAGCAGCGCAACAAGGACGAGCTGGTCCGGCGGGCGGGGACGGACCCGCTGACCGGCCTGGCGAACCGGTCGGTGCTGCGCCGCCGGCTCGACGACGCGACCGGCGGGTGGGTGACGCTGGCGGTGCTCGACCTCGACGACTTCAAGCCGGTCAACGACAACCACGGCCACGAGGCCGGCGACCTGGTGCTCCAGACGGTCGCCGAGCGGCTGCACGACGCCGTCCGGGAGGACGACCTGGTGGTGCGGTTCGGCGGCGACGAGTTCGCGGTGGTGTTCGCCGACGGCACGTCCCCCGAGCGGGCCACGCACCTGGCCGACCGGATCCGCCGGGCGGTCGACGCCCCGATCGAGCTGCCCGGGGGCGTCACGGTGTGCATCCGGGCCAGCATCGGGCTCGCCACCGGGCCGGCGGAGGACGTGGTCCGCCAGGCCGACGCCGCGCTCTACGCCAGCAAGCGCCGCAAGGCGTCACCGCCGGACTCACCGGCCGCGCCCCCTCCGGCGGCACCGGCGACCTGACACGTACCGTCGGTCGGCCGTGGCCCTGACGCCCGGCAGGGCGCGTCGACCTGCCATGCAGACCATTCCTCACGGTATGGTCGGGGCATGGTGGACTCGGGCGTGACGGCGGTGACGGAGGAGCGGACCGACCGGGTGGACCTGCTCGACCCGGCCTGGTGGGTGGACCTCGAACGGGTCCACGAGTTCTTCACCTGGGCACGGCGGGAGGAGCCCGTCTACCGCGACGCCAACGGCTACTGGATCGTCACCCGCCACGCGGACGTCGCCGAGGTCGAGCGGCGCAGCGACGTGTTCTCGTCGCAGGGGTCGTACCGGGTGCACCTCGCCCCCGACGAGTCGAACATGATCGCCCAGGACGACCCGGCGCACCTGGCCCAGCGGCGCCTGGTCAACCGGCGGTTCACGCCCCGGGCCGTGACGGCCGACGAGCCCTACCTGGTCGCCACGATCGACCGGCTGCTCGACGCCGTGGCCGACCAGGGGCGCCTGGAGGTGGTCCACGACCTGGCGTCCCAGCTCCCCTGCCGGCTCACCGCCAACCTGCTCGGCTTCCCGGAGGACCGCTGGGAGGACATCAAGTCGTGGTCGGAGCGCCTCATGCGCACCGACCAGATCATGAGCGACAACGAGGCGCTCATGGGGATGATGAACGCCATCATGGAGTTCAACGCCCTGCTCTCCGAGACCGCCGCCGAGCGCCGGGCGTGCCCCGCCCACGACCTGATCTCCACCTGGGTCGGCGCCGACATGGACCCGGTGTCGATGATGCACGAGACCGGGCTGTTCATCGCCGGCGGCGCCGAGACCACCCGGACGGTCATCGCCCGCGGGCTCGCCGTCCTCGCCGAGCACCCGGACCAGTGGGAGGCGGCCGCCGCCGACCCGGGCCTGGTGCCGGGCCTGGTCGAGGAGGTCATCCGGTGGGTCACCCCGCTCAACAACATGTTCCGGCGGGTGCTGGCCGACGACCGCATCGGCGACCAGCCGGTGGCGGCGGGCGACCGGGTGATGCTGGCCTACCCGTCGGCCAACCGCGACGAGGACGTGTTCGACGAGCCGTTCCGGTTCGACATCCGCCGCGACCCCAACCGCCACCTGGCCTTCGGGCAGGGCACGCACTTCTGCCTGGGCGCCAACCTGGCCCGGCTGGAGCTGCGGCTGCTGTTCGAGCGGCTCACGCAGCGGTGGACGAACCTGCAGGTGCTGACGCCGCCGGACATCGAGCCGAACGTGTTCGCCGGCGCGGTCCGCCGGTTCGAGCTGGCCTTCGACCTGCGGTAGCGGGACGCCCGCGCCGCGCCCCCAGCGGTGGGGTGCCTCGCTCCAGGGCATAACGCCGTTCTCGTTTTCGGGCGTCTCATGCTCTCCCGAGGGCGAAATCCAGCTTCCAACCGTGCGGTAACCTGCACGGGATGAGCGCCGACGACGCTGCGCCGGGGCAGCCCCGGGCCGAGGTCACCAGCTGGCGGGAGCTGGCCGTCGCCCGATCGCTCGACTCGGCCCGGGTGCGGGCCGAGAAGCGGGTGCAGCGCTTCCTCGACGCCGCCGTCGAGCTCATCAACAGCGAGCGGGGGCGCGACTTCACGGTCCAGGAGGTCGTCGAGCGCTCCGGCCAGTCGCTGCGCAGCTTCTACCAGTACTTCACCGGCAAGCACGAGCTGCTGCTGGCGCTGTTCGAGGACGCGGTCCGCGCCACCTCGGAGCACCTCGAGGAGGTCGTCGCGGCGGAGGAGCCCGGGCTCCCCCGCCTCCACCGCTGCGTGGTCGAGTACTACAAGATCTGCCGGCCCGGGCCCAAGGGCCAGGCGCCGGAGACCGTCGCCGCCCTCCGGGCCATGGGCGAGTTCGCCCAGCAGCTCCTCACCGAGCACCCCAAGGAGGCGGCCACCGCGTTCGTCCCGCTCGTCACCCTGTTCGACCGGGTGCTGGGCGAGGCCGCCGACGCGGGCGCCATCCGGCCCGACCTCACCAGGGGCCGCCTGGCCGGCGTGGTGCTCCAGGCGATCATGTTCAACGCCTTCGCCACCACGATCAGCAGCACGCTGGTCCGCAGCGACGACGCCGCGGCCGACGCCGAGGAGCTGTGGGACCTGCTCCTCAACGGCATGGCCCGCCGGTCCTGACATCGCCGGTCCCTGACGCCGCGGGCCCCTGGCGCCGGCGCGGCCGCCGGTCAGGAGGCGGTCGACTCGAAGACCGTGCCGAGGCTGGTGAGCAGCCAGGCCTGCTCGGGCGGGACCGGGAGCGCCAGCGGGGCCCGGATGCTGAGCGCCTCGAGCAGCGGGACCGCCGCCTCGTGCACCGTCAGCGTGGGCTCCTCCGGGGCCGGACCGCCGTGGACCGCGACGTGGTCGGTCACCTCCACCACCACCCGGGCGTCGGGATCGTGGGTGTCGAGGACCAGGGTCGCCGGGCCCTCGGCGAACCCGTGCGAGACGGCGAACGCCGGGCCCAGACCCGCGGCGAAGCGGAGACCGGCCACCACCTCGTCGGGCTCGACGGGCGGCGCCAGCCCCAGTGGCAGGGCGACGTCGCGCTCGTGCACCCAGGCGTCCCACAGGGCGTGGTGGACCAGCAGCCGGATCGGCACGTGGCCGCTGGGCGTCTCCGCCGGCAGCGCCCACTGGTCGGGCGTGAGCGCCGCGATCGCGGACGCCAGCTCGGCGGTGCTCTCGGCCAGCCGGGCGTGGGTCTCGGCCGGGGGCGGCGTGCCGGCCGCCGCGACCAGCGCCGCCGGGGTCGCCTTCGGGTCGAAGCCGACCAGCGCCCGGGTGGGCGAACCGGCCGCCCCCGCGGCGATCGAGAAGGCCCAGAACCGGTTGACGCTGTCGACGTGGGCGGCGACGTCCTGCACCGTCCAGCCCTCACAGCGGCTCGGCGCCCGCCAGGCGTCGTCGTCGAGCCCGGCCAGCGTGGCGACGAGGCGCTCCCGCTGGCGGACGCAGGCCCGGCCGACGTCCGCGCCCCCGTCGGGGCCGTCGCCGCCGTCGAGCGTCATGATGGGCGGGCCGTCGTAGCGCGGCTGGATCTCCATCTCAGGCTCCTCACCCCGGCGCACCCCCGCACCCCGGATCGCGGCCCGTTCTACCGCGACCCCGCGGCACGCGCGAAGTCGGTGCCCGGTCGCATACTGAGCCGGTGTCCGAACCGGTCCGGTGGGTGCTCCACGTCGACCTCGACGAGTTCCTCGCCGCCGTCGAGATCGCCCGGCGGCCCGAGCTGGCCGGCAAGCCGGTGGTCGTGGGCGGCGCCGGCGACCCGACGCTGCGGGCGGTCGTCGCCACCGCCTCCTACGAGGCCCGGGCCTTCGGCGTCCGCTCCGGGATGCCGCTGCGCACCGCCGCCAAGCTGTGCCCGGACGCCGTGTTCCTC
>DATCLV010000727.1:0-1589 GCA_036563745.1 Acidimicrobiales bacterium
CTGCCACACGGCGCCGGTCCACTGCTCGGGGTCGCCGGCAGCGGCGCCGTTCGGGTTCGGGGCGGGGCCGGGCGGGCCATCGGGATGGAGGCCGCGGCCCTCGAGGAGGTCGGCGAGCTCGAGGCCGTGCACCCGGTCGACCCGGTCGACGGCGACGGTCTCCCACTCGGCCTCGGTCGGCAGCCGGCAGCCGGCCCAGCGGGCGAAGGCGTCGGCCTCGTACCAGCTGACGTGGCACACCGGCTCCGCGGGGTCGACCGGGCGGGTGCCGGTCAGCGTGTGCACCAGCCAGCCCTCGGGGTCGGTGGGGTCGTGGTCGTCGGCGCCCTCGGCCCGGTGCCAGTACTCGGGGGCCGTCCAGCCCTGGGCGTGGACCGTGCCCCAGCCGTCGGACATCCACAGGTCCGGCCGCTGGTAGCCGCCGTCCGTCATGAACTCGAGCCACTGACCGCAGGTCACCAGCGACGAGCTGATCGCGAACGGGCGCAACAGGGCCTCGTGGCGGGGCCCCTCGTTGTCGAAGGCGAACCCGTCGCCCTCGTGACCGACGTGGACGACGCCGCCCGGGTGCTCGATCCACGCGGGCGTCGGCTCGGTCGAACCCTCGGCCGACCGCCGGGCCGGCGGCTCGGTCGCGCCCGCCGCGCCGTGGCGGGGGGTGCGGTAGGCGGGCCCGGTCGGGTTGGCGCCGAGGACGTGCTTGATGTCCATCAGCAGCAGCTCCTGGTGCTGCTGCTCGTGGTGGAGGCCCAGCGTCACCAGGAAGGCGAGGCGGTCGTCGAGGCCCCGCGCCAGGAAGTCGACCATCGCCTCGTCGACCCGGCGCCGGTACTCGGCGATCTCCTCGACGCCCGGGCGCGACAGGAGGCCGCGCTGGGGCCGGGCGTGCCGGGGGCCGACGGCCTCGTAGTACGAGTTGAAGAGGAAGGCGTAGTCGGGGTCGACCGGCTCGTAGCCCGGTTGGTGCTCCCCGAGGACGAACGTCTCGAAGAACCAGGTGGTGTGGGCCCGGTGCCACTTCGTCGGGCTGGTGTCGGGCATCGACTGGACGGTCTGGTCCTCGGCCGACAGCGGCTCGGCCAACGCCTCGGTGCAGCCCCGCACGGCCAGGAACTGGCTGGTCAGGTCGACGGCACCCGGTGCCTCGGTCAGGGATGTGGTCATGGTGCCCCCTTTTCGCGGCCGGCGCCCACCCCGAGCACCCGTCGCGTGTGGTGGTCCGCTGCGTCGACCCGACCGGGGGAGCCGATCAGGTGTTCGCAGTACACGGCGTAGCAACCTACAAAGCCATCCCCGCTTTGCGGCCCCGGGATCCGTGAGAACATGCACGGGTTCGCGGTGCACGCGTGTTCGACCTGGACGGCGGAGGTGGACAGCGGAGGTGGACGACAGGTGAACGCACTCCGACGCATCGCTCGCGACCTCGTGCAGCGGCGCCACCTCGACGCCTACGTCGTCGCCGTGGTGTCGCTCGGCCTCGCCGTGATCACCCTCGTCGGCGCGGGCAGCGACGAGCTGCGCTGGTCGGTGGCGCTGGCCGCGCTGGGCATCCTCGTCTACCGGGTGACGCTGCCGGAGGGGCCGGGCGA
>DATCLV010000737.1:0-4245 GCA_036563745.1 Acidimicrobiales bacterium
GGCCGAGGTGCACGACTGCTTCACCCCGACCGAGCTGGTCCTCATGGAGGACCTGGGCTTCTGCGAGCGCGGCACGGCGTGGCGGCAGGTCCTCGACGGGGCCTTCGACCTCGACGGCGACCTCCCCGTGAACCCCGACGGCGGCCTCAAGAGCTTCGGCCACCCGGTGGGGGCGAGCGGCCTGCGGATGCTGTACGAGGCGTGGCTCCAGCTGCGGGGCGAGGCGCCCGACGAGCGCCGCATCGCCACGGTCAGCCCCCGGCGGAACCTGGCGCTCACCCACAACCTGGGCGGCTACCCGGGGGAGATGGTGAGCTTCATCGGCATCGTCGGCACCGCCTGAGCCGACGGCGGCCCGCCCCGGCGGCGCCCCGGGCCCGGGAGGACGGTCGACCCGACGTGGTGGTGGCGGGCGGGCGGCTGTGCACGGTCAACCGGCCCGCCGGCGCACCCAGCCACCTGACGGCCTTCGCCCCGGCCCCGTCGGAGTGGTGACGGGACCGGGGGAGGACCGCGGCGACCCCAGCGGGACCGGCACCAGGAGGGGGGATTCCGGTGGGTCCCGGTGGGGAAGGCGCGGGCACCGGATCGGTGCCCGCGATCGAGGCGCCTAGTAGCGGCGCGGCTTGAAGATGGAGTAACCGCCCGGGCCGACCAGGAGGCCGGCGATGATCAGCAGGGCGCCGAAGATGATCTGGCCCTGCACCAGCTGAACGATGCCGACCACGACCAGGACGGCAGCGATGATCCAAAGAAGAGTTCCACTCATGACGAGCGGATACCCCCGGTCGCGCGGGTTCAGCCGGATTCCGGTTGCGACGCCGGCTGCGGGGCCTGGTCGGGGCCGATCAGCTCGACCGTCGACGCCGCCTCCTCGGCCGCCAGCAGCATCCGGTCGACCTTCTGGCCGGACGTCAGCGGCAGCTCCGGCACGACCCGCAGCGCCTCGGGCAGCTTGTGGGCGGCCAGGCGCGGGGCGAGATGGGTGCGGAGGTCCTCGAGGGTCGGAGGCGCGGCCGGGTCGGCGGGCACGACGACGGCGACGCCGATCTCGCCCATGACCGGGTCGGGCCGGGGCACGACCACGGCGTCGGCGACGGCCGGGTGGGCGATCAGCTGGCCCTCGATCTCGGCGGGGTGCACGTTGTAGCCGCCCCGGATGTACATGTCGCTCTGCCGGCCGGCCAGCACCAGGTTGCCCCGCTCGTCGACCCACGCCAGGTCGCCGGTGCGAAGCCACCCGTCGACGATGGTGACGGCCGTGGCCTCGGGGTCGTTCCAGTACTCGGACATCTGGGTGGGCGACCGCAGCCACAGGTCGCCGACCTCGCCCACCGGCTTCGGCATGCCCTCCTCGTCGATGACCGCCGCCTGGATGCCGGGCCGGGGCTTGCCGATCGTGTAGAGGGCCTCGGCGTCGTCGGCGTCGAACGCGGTGGCCGTGCCGCAGCCCCCGGACTCGGTCGACGAGTAGCGGATCGAGTAGTCGGCGCCGAAGGCCCGCCGCGCGGCGTCGACGAGCGCCGGCTGCGAGGCCGCGCCGCCCATCACGATCGTCTTCACGTGCGACCAGTCGTGCTCCGACAGCACCGGCGACCGCAGCATGAGCGCCAGCTGGGGCGCCACGCCGCCGATCGACGGCATCTGCTGCTCGGCGATGGTGCGCAGGGCGTCGTCGGCGTTCCAGCGGTCGGGGATGTGGATGCGCATCGCCATGCGCAGGTACCACGGCAGCTTGGTCATGAAGCCGACGTGGGCGAACTGGGTGGAGGCGAGCATCGCCGGGCCGACCGTCCCGGCCGGGGCCCACACGTCGCCGGTGTCGATCGCCGCCACCGCGGACAGCTGGGCCTCCTTGAACAGCGCGGCCCGGGGGAGGCCGGTGGTGCCGGAGGTGAAGACGATGGCCACCGGGCGGTCGGGGTCGGGCTCCAGGTCCGGCACCCGGCGGCCCCGGCCCTCGGCCTCGAGGAGGCGCACCTCGGCGGGGTCGGAGAGGACCAGCGCCGGTTCGACCAGCTCCTCGAGGACGTCCTGCTCCGGGACGGCGAGCTTGGGGTTGATCCCCGCCGTCACGCCCCCGAGCTTCGCGATGCCCACGTAGGCGATCACGTACGAGGTGTCGGAGGGCAACCGGAGCACCACCCGGTCGCCACGTTTGTGCCGCCGGCGGATGAGCGCGGCGGCGATCTCGTCGGAGCGTCGGTCGAGCTCGGCGTAGGTGAGGGGGGTGCCGTCGGGATCGACGAACGCCACCGTCTCGCCGAACCGCCACGCGGCTTCTCGCACGGTCTGTCCCAGCATCGCTAGGAGTGACTTTTAGGGCGAAAAGTCGGGCCGCGCCAGCGGGACGGAAGGGTTCTCGCGCCGGTCCTGGTCAGCGCACCCGGGGGGTGAGGCGCGCGCCTGACGCGAACGTCATCTGCCCCTCGGCGAGCCCCTGCTGGCTGATCCCGAGGTTGAGGAACGTGTTGCCGAGGTCGACCGCCTGCGCGCGCGGCAGGTCCCGCGCCGCCCACAGCGTGCGCAGGGTGGCCTGGATCGCGGCCGGGGGCGCCGAGGCGATCGCGGCTGCCGCCCAGCGGGCGGCGTCGAGCAGCCGGTCGGCCGGCACGACCTCCGACACCAGGCCGATCTCGTGGGCCCGCTTCGCCGACATCCGCTCGTGGTTGCCGAGGAGGGTGAGCCGCATGATCTCGCCGAACGGCATCCGCGACTGCATCAGCGTCGGCTCGAACACCGCCGGCATCCCGTAGGTCACGTGCGGGTCGAAGAAGGTGGCGTGCTCGGCGGCGATGATGAACTCGACCTCGCCGAGCAGGTAGAAGGCGCCGCCGCAGGCCATGCCGTTGACCGCGGCGATGACCGGCTTCCACAGCTGGGCGCTCTTGGGGCCGATGCGGCCGCCCGGGTCCTCGTAGGTGTAGGGGGAGAAGTCGTAGGAGTCCTCGTCGGCGGGGACGTCGCTCCGGTCGATGCCGGTGCAGAACGCCTTGTCGCCGGCGGCGGTGAGGATGACGGCCCGGACGTCGTCGTTCCGCCGCAGCACCGCCCACACGTCGGCCAGCTCGTCGCACATGGTGGCGTCGAAGGCGTTGTACCGCTCGGGACGGTTCAGGGTGACCACGGCGACCCCGTCGTCGCCGGCCTCGTAGGTGATGGTGGTGTAGGTCATCGGTCCCCTCCACCGCCGATCCTAGACAAACCTGACGGAGTGTCAGATGTGGAGCGACCGGCGGTCATCGAGGTCGGTAGACGTCGCTGCGGTGGTCGATCGCGACGACCGTCACCGTGCCGTGGTCATCGTCGATCTCGTAGATGACCCGGAAGTCGCCGCGGCGGGCGCTGTGCAGTCCGGTGAGCTCGAAGCGGAGCGGGCGGCCGACGCGGCGCGGGTTGTCCGCCAGGCTGCCGTAGACGAACTCGACGCAGGCGGTGGCGACCTTCTCCGGTAGGCGGTGGAGGGATCGCTGGGCAGTGGCGGTCCAGCTGACCGCGTGTGGGGCGGAGCTCAACGCCGGGTCAGGCGGGCGAGTGCTTCCTCACGGGTCAGCTGCTCGGTGCGGCCGGCGGCGACGTCGCGCTTCCCGTCGTGGACGGCCTCCAGCAGCGCTGGGTTGCTCATGATCTCCAGCGTCTCCTCGAGCGACTCGAGGTCTTCGACGCTGACCAGCACCGCCGCCGGGCGGCCGTGCTTGGTCACCACGACCCGTCCGTGCTCGCGCTCGAGTCGCTCGACCACTTCGGAGAGCCGGTTCTTCACTTCGGCGAGGGGGAGGTGGTCTGCGAGCGACATGTCCATAAGTATGGCCAGAATGTGATCGGTTGGCAACCAGGTGCACAGCCCGCCTCGGACAACCGGCAAACCTGACGGAGTGTCAGATATTGTCCCGGGCGTGGCTGTGACACTGGCCGAGCTGGTGGACCCGGCGACGACCGCGGTCGTCACGTCCGAGGTCCAGAAGGGGGTGGTAGGGCCGGCCGGCACCCTCCCCGCGCTCACCGAGGTCGCGGCGCCGATGCTGCCGAACGTCGGGCGCCTGGTGCGGGCCGCGCGGGCGGCGGGGGCGCAGGTCGTCCACGCCACGGTCTACCGGCGGGCCGACGGGCGCGGCGCCAACCGCAACGCCCGCCTGTTCGCCGCCGTGCAACGCTCGGGGGTGCCGCTGCTGCCCGGCACGCCGGCCGTCGAGGTGGTCGACGAGGTCGGCGTCGAGCCCGAGGACCTCGTCCTCACCCGCACCC
>DATCLV010000738.1:0-2203 GCA_036563745.1 Acidimicrobiales bacterium
GGCTACAACGTCCTGCAGGGCGGGGCCGAGGGGATGATCCTCTACAACCCCACCCTGATGGAGATGATGAGCGACAGCCACTGGCTGCCGACCGTCCACCTGGCCGACGGCGGCCCGTTCCTCGACTTCCTGAACGGGCACACCGGCGTCACCGCCTCGTGGGACGTCGGCGAGGCCCGGGAGGGCGTCGGCGACGTGATGGCGAACTTCTCGTCCCGTGGCCCGGCCGGGCAGTTCATCAAGCCCGACGTGACCGCCCCTGGCGTGCAGATCCTGGCCGGCGGCTCGCCGTACCCGGGTGACCCGCTGGCGAGCGCACCGCCGCCGGGCGACGAGTTCATGTCGATCGCCGGCACGTCGATGTCGTCGCCGCACGCCGCCGGCGCGGCCCTGCTGCTGAAGGGCATGCACCCGGACTGGACGCCGGGCCAGGTCAAGTCGGCGCTGATGACGACCGCCATCACCGACGTCCTCAAGCAGGACCTCGCCACCCCGGCCGATCCGTTCGACATGGGCGCCGGTCGCATCGACCTGGTCGAGGCGATCACGCCGATGCTCACCATCGACGAGACGGCCGACCGGTTCCTGGCCCTGGGCAACGACCCGGTCAACGCCGTGCACCTCAACCTGCCGTCGATCAACGCACCGACGATGCCGGGCGAGCTGACCACCACCCGCGTGGTGGAGAACATCAGCGGCCGGCGGGTGACGTTCCACACCGAGGCGACGGCGCCCGAGGGCTCGTCGATCGAGGTGCGGCCCAAGAACGTCACGCTGTCGCCCGGGGCGAAGGCCACGATCGAGATCACGATCACGTCGCCGGTCCCCGGTCCCCAGCAGTTCGGCACCGTGTACATCGCGCCGAACGGCGGGCAGGAGCTGCACATCCCGGTGGCGTGGGTCCCGCAGCAGGCGGGCGTCAAGCTCACCCAGACCTGCAACCCGACCACCATCCCGCGGCTGGGCACCACCGAGTGCCTCGTCCAGGCGGTCAACGAGGGTGTCGACGACGCCCACGTCGACCTCTACACCGAGGTCTCCAACCGCCTGCGGATCACCGGCACCGACGGCAACGCCACCATCACCGGCAACCGCACCGCGGAGCGGGTGGGCGTGACGCTGTCGGGCCGACGTCCCGGCGTCCCGAGCGTCGGGCCCGGGAGCCTGGCGGGCTACATCCCGCTGGACATCTTCGGGACCACGCCCATCGCCATCGGTGACGAGCAGATCGTCAACTTCAACGTCCCGCCGTTCGAGTACGCCGGGGAGACGTGGACCCGCCTCGGGGTCACGTCCAACGGCTACCTCGTGGTCGGCGGCGGCACCGCCGAGGACGTGAACTGCTGCAACGTGCCCGACGGTGCCGATCCGGCCCGGCCCAACAACGTGCTGGCGCCGTTCTGGACCGACCTCGACGGCACCGGGTCGCCCGGCATCTTCGCCGAGATCCTCACCGACGGGGTCAGCGACTGGATCGTCATCGAGCACCGGGTCCGGGCCTGGGGCACCAGCGACCTCCAGGTCTTCCAGACCTGGATCGGCATCAACGGCACCGAGGACATCACCTTCGCCTACGACCCGGCCGACCTGCCGGACAACCACGGCATGGACTTCCTGGTCGGCGCCGAGAACAAGCTCGGCGAGGGCGACCTGGAGGAGGTGCTGCCCACCCAGGACCTGCGGGTGACCAGCAGCGACGCCTCCGCCGGTGACGTCCTCACCTACACGCTGTTCCTGCGGGGGCAGAACGAGGGCGACGCGTCGGTGACCACCACGATGGCGGCCGACACGGTCGCCGGGCTCACCGTGGTGGAGTCCGACCTCCAGATCGTCCCGAGGCGGTAGCCACCGGGCGATCCACGGGGATCGACGACCCACATGACGGCGTCGGGGCCGGCCGGTCGAACAGGGACCGGCCGGCCCCCGCCGTCGTGGGGCCGGGCCCGGTTATGCGCAGCCCGCCGGGCGGGAAGGCATCAGGCATGTCGATGGACTTCTGGGCCTGGGCGGTCGTGGTCGTGGGTGCTGCTCTGACGCTCGCGGTCGCGGTCGTCCTGGCCCGGCAGCCCCACCCGGGCGACCGCTCGGAGCAGCAGGGCACGCCCAAGCGGCAGGGCCGCCACGTGGTCGACCGCCCCGCCGGGCCGGGCGCCGAGTCGATGGACGCCGACGCCGCGGGCGACGGCGACGAGCCGTCCACCAC
>DATCLV010000739.1:0-3065 GCA_036563745.1 Acidimicrobiales bacterium
GTTCACCGGCGGGCTCGGGGCGATGATGGGCGCGATGCTCGGCCGGGCGGTCGGGCGCCTGTTCTCGCTGCAGTTCCCGGTCGACTACGAGCCCGATCCCTCCCGGTCGGTGAAGGCCCTGGCCCGGGCCCAGGGGGTCGAGCCGCTGGAGCTGCTCTACGACCGCATGACCGAGGGCGACGGCACCGCGTTCTTCGCGCTCCTCGGCAACAACTTCGCCGAGGGGACGCTGGAGCCGTGCCGCGAGATGCTCCTCGACCCGTACTCGGTCAGCGGGCTCTCCGACGCCGGCGCCCACGTGCAGATGATCTCGGACTGCAGCAGCTCGACGTTCCACCTGACCCACTGGGTGCGCGACCGCTCCAAGGGCGACCGGGTGCCGCTGGAGGTCGCGGTCCGCAAGCTCACCGGGGCGCCCGCCGAGATGTACGGCTTCCACGACCGGGGCGTGCTCGCCCCCGGCCGCCGGGCCGACGTCAACGTCATCGACTTCGAGCGCCTCACCATCCAGGCGCCCTTCACCCGGGCCGACCTGCCGACGGGCGCCAGCCGGATCCTGCAGCCGTCGACCGGCTACCTCGTCACGATGGTCGACGGCACGGTCGTCCGCCGGGACGACACGGACACCGGCGAGCGCCCCGGCCGGCTCGTGCGCTCCCGGCGCGCCCAGGGCGCCCAGGGCACCCAGGGCTCCCCGGGCTCCCGGCGCGCGGAGAAGGGCGGTCGTTGATGGACGGGCTCGACGTCGTGGTCGTCGGCGCAGGGATCGGCGGGCTCGGCACCGCGCTGGGGCTGGCCCGCGCCGGTCACCGGGTCACGCTCCTCGAGCGGGACGACACCCCCATGCCGCCCGACCCCGAAGCGGCGTTCGCCGAGTGGCACCGCCGCGGCGCGCCGCAGGTCCGGCACCCCCACGTCTTCTTCGGCCTCGGGCGGGCGATCCTGCGCGACCGGTTCCCGGACGTGCTGCAGGGCCTCACCGACCTCGGGATCGTGCCACCGCCCCCGCAGCCCGGCAACGGCCCCTTCGCGCTCGACGAGGCGACGCTGGCGGTCATCGAGGCCGACCAGGACCTCCGCATGCTGCCGGTGCGCCGCACGACCTTCGAGTGGGTGATGCGCGGCGCCGTGCTCGCCGAGGAGGGCATCGACTTCCGGCAGGGTGTCGCCGTCGCGGGCCTGGAGCTGAAGGCGACGGCGGACGGCCCGCCCGCCGTCACCGGGGTGCGCCTGGAGGACGGCACGGTGCTCTCGGCCGATCTCGTCGTCGCCACCACCGGCCGGCGCAGCGCGGTCCCCACCTGGCTCGGCGCCCACGGCATCACGATCTCCGAGACCGAGATCGACGCCGGCGTCATCTACTTCTCCCGCTTCTACCGCGGGGAGGACGAGTACGGGTTCGGCTTCCGGGCGGCGCTGAACGCCGGGCTCGGGGTCGGCGTGATCGGCTCCGACGCCTGCACCTACTCCATCACCGCGGTGATCGACCGCAGCGACAAGGAGCTGCGCCGGCACCTCAGCGACTCGGCGCGGTTCGATGCCACGATGGCGCTGCTCCCGGAGATCGAGGACGTCGTCGCGGCCGGCGGCACCCCGATCCAGGAGGTGCACAGCATGACCGGGCTGGTGAACCGGACCCGGTCGTTCACCGGGTCCGGCGGTGACCCGCTGGTGCGGGGCTTCGTCGCGGTCGGCGACGCCCACACGTGCACCAACCCGGCCTACGGCCGCGGGCAGTCGCTGGCGCTCAAGCAGGCGGTCATGCTCGTCGACGCCGTCGCCGAGGTCGACGACCTCCTCGACGCCGCCCGCGCCTACGAGGCCCGGAGCGAGGCGGAGATCGTGCCCTGGTACCACTTCTCGGTCATGACCGACCAGATGCGGGCGGCCGCGGTGGCCCGGGGCGACATCCGCCCGGGCAGCCCGGGGAGCGGCGACCCGTTCGCCGCGCTGTTCGCGGGCGGCGCCGACCCGGAGACGATCCGGCTGCTCCTGCGGGTGATGAACCTGCTGGAGCTGCCGATGGCGCTGCTGGCCAAGCTCCCGGAGCTGCAGGCCCGGGCGGCCGCCAACCCGCCGCCGCCCCGCCCGGACACCGGGACCGGCGCCCCGAAGCGGAAGCGGCCGACCCGCGCCGACCTCCTCGCGGCGGGCACGTGAGCACGACCGGGACCCCGACGATCGAGCGGTTCGACGTCACCGTCGGCGACCTCACCTTCCAGGCACGGCAGGCCGGTCCCGCCGACGGGCGACCGGTGATCCTGCTGCACGGGGTCCCGCAGACCTCGGCCTGCTGGATCGCCCAGCTGGAGGCCCTGGCCGCCGCCGGGCACCGCGGCGTCGCCTTCACCCAGCGGGGCTACTCGCCCGGTGCCCGCATCGACGACGTCGAGGCGTTCACGCTGGACAAGCTGGCCGGCGACGTCCTCGGGGTCGCCGACGCGCTCGGCATCGGCACGTTCGACGTCGTCGGGCACGACGCCGGGGCGGGGGTGGCGTGGACGCTCGCCGCCTACCACGCCGACCGGGTGAGCACCGCCACGATCCTGTCGGTCCCGCACCCGGCGGCGTTCGCCGACGCCTACCGCGGGTCGAAGGGCGAGCGCGGCGACTCCCAGCACGAGCGGTCGGGCTACATGCGCGAGATCGTCACCCGACCCCGGGGCGAGATGGAGCAGCTGTTCACCGCCCAGGACGGCATGGTCATGCGGGCGATGTTCGCCGGCCTGCCGGAGGCGTCGGTCGACGAGTACGTCGAGGTCCTCGGCACCCCCGAGGCCATGCGCGGCGTCCTCGACTGGTACCGGGCCGGTGCGCTGCGGAAGGAGGGCGTGCCCCGCGGCATGGACCCCGACTTCCCGAGCATCGAGATCCCGACGCTGTACCTCTGGTCGGACGACGACCTGGCCATCGGCCCCGCCGGGGCCTACGCCACCGAGCGGCACGTCACAGGCCCGTACCGGTTCGTCGTGTGCGAGGGCGTCGACCACTGGATCCAGGAGCGCGTCCCCGACCTCGTGAACGAGGAGCTCCTCGCCCACCTCGCCGCCCACCCCCCGAAGCCC
>DATCLV010000742.1:0-17048 GCA_036563745.1 Acidimicrobiales bacterium
CGAAGAGGGGCGAACCGGTGGCGGGTGGGTCGGCGGGCGACAGGTAGGGTCGGGGCGTGCTTCGGTTCCTCACCGCGGGCGAATCGCACGGTCGCGGGCTGGTCGTGATCCTGGAGGGCCTGCCCGCCGGGCTGCCCGTGACGCTCGACGACATCCGCACCGAGCTGGCCCGCCGCCGGCTCGGCTACGGCCGCGGGCCGCGGATGCGGTTCGAGCAGGACGAGGTCACGATCGTCGGCGGGGTCCGGCACGGTCGCACGCTGGGCTCGCCGGTCGCCATCGAGATCGGCAACACCGAGTGGACCCGGTCCGACAAGTGGCACGAGGAGATGTCGGTCGAGCCGGGCGCCACCAAGGCGCCGCTCACCCAGCCTCGCCCTGGCCACGCCGACCTCGCCGGCATGCAGAAGTACGGCTTCGACGACGCCCGCGACGTGCTCGAGCGCGCTTCGGCCCGCGAGACCGCCGCCCGGGTGGCGGCCGGGGCGCTGGCCAAGCTGCTGCTCCGCGAGCTGGGCGTCGAGGTCATCTCGCACGTGGTGCAGATGGGCAGCGTCCGGTCGAAGGCGGTCGAGCGCCCCCGCCCCGAGGACCTGGCCCGGGTCGACGAGAGCCCGGTCCGCTGCTTCGACGCCGCCGCCGAGGCCGCCATGGTCGACGAGATCAAGGCGGTGGCCAAGGAGGGCGACAGCCTGGGCGGCGTCGTCGAGGTCCTCGGCTACGGGGTGCCGGTGGGCCTGGGCAGCCACGTCCACTGGGACCGCCGGCTCGACGGCCTCCTCGCCGGCGCCCTCATGAGCATCCAGGCCGTGAAGGGCGTCGAGATCGGCGACGGGTTCGACGTGGCCGGGCGGCCCGGCAGCCAGGCGCACGACCCGATCACCTGGGACGCCGACAACGCCGCCTACCGGCGCACCTCCACCCGGGCGGGCGGCGTGGAGGGCGGGATGTCGACCGGCGAGCTGCTGGTGTGCCGGGCGGCGATGAAGCCCATCGCCACCCTCAACCGGCCGGTGCTCACCACCGTCGACGTGGTCACCAAGGAAGAGACCGTCAGCTTCAAGGAGCGCACCGACGTGACGGCGGTGCCGGCGATGGGCGTGGTCGCCGAGACCATGGTCGCCCTCGTGCTGGCGGGGGAGGCGTTGCGGAAGTACGGGGGCGACTCGCTGCCCGAGGTGCTGCGCAACGCCCGAGCGTTCGAGGAGTCGCTGCGCGATGCCTGAGGAGCCCGAGTCCGAGCCCTCCCCGCCGGGGATCGACGCCCGTGACCGGCACGTGGTGCTGGTCGGGATGCCGGGCGCCGGCAAGTCGAGCGTGGGTCGCCGCCTCGCCCGCGAGCTGGGTCGGCCCTTCGCCGACGCCGACGAGCAGCTCGAGCTGAACGCCGGCCGGGTGATCCCCCAGATCTTCCGCGACGACGGCGAGGCCACCTTCCGCCGGCTGGAGACCCAGACGCTGTCCGAGCTGCTGGGCCGCCACACGCCGCTGGTCATCGCCGCCGGCGGGGGCGCGGTGATCAGCGACGAGAACCGGGTCCTGCTGCGGGACCACTCGATCGTGGTGTGGCTGCGGGGCTCGGCCGAGTTCCTGGTCGGCCGCACCGACCCGACCCACCGGCCGCTGCTCGCCGACGACCCGATGGCCGCCTACGAGCGCCTCGAGCGCGAGCGGGCGCAGCACTACGAGGCCGTGGCCGACGAGATCGTCGACATCGAGCCGTTCCACGGCGGCGACGAGAAGCCCAAGCGGCTGCTGGCCCGGCACATCGTCGAGCGACTGGGCCTCGAGCCCGCCACCCCGTGACCACCGTCGTCGAGGTCGACCTGGCCGACCGGAGCTACCCGGTCGTCGTCGGCGCCGGCGCCCTCGCCGAGCTCGCCGGGCTCCTCCCCAAGGGCGCCCGCCGGGCGGCGGTCGTCACCCAGGCGAGCATCGGGGTCGAGGTCGACCCGGGCCCGGGCGTCGAGGCGCGGGTGTTCCCGATGGGCGACGGCGAGCCCGCCAAGAACCTGGCCACCGTCGAGGAGCTCTGCCGGGCGTGGGCGGCCTGGGGGCTCACCCGGGGCGACGTGGTCGTGGCGGTGGGCGGCGGCGTCGTGACCGACACCGCCGGGTTCGCGGCCGCCGTCTACCACCGGGGCGTTCCCGTGGTGCAGGTGCCGACCACGCTGCTCGGCATGGTCGACGCCGCCATCGGCGGCAAGACCGGCGTGAACCTGCCGGAGGGCAAGAACCTGGTCGGCGCCTTCTGGCAGCCCGCCGCGGTCGTGTGCGACACGGCGACGCTGGCGACGCTCCCCGAACGGGAGCAGCGCAGCGGCCGGGGCGAGATGGCCAAGTACCACTTCCTCACCGGCGACGACCTCCAGGCGCTGCCGCTCGACGAGCGGGTGGCCCGCTGCGTGCGGATCAAGGCCGACGTCGTCGCCGGCGACGAGCGCGAGCAGGTCGGCAACCGCCGGGGCCGGGCGATCCTCAACTACGGGCACACGCTGGCGCACGCCCTCGAGACCGCGGGCCGCTACGACCTCCGCCACGGCGAGGCGGTGGCGATCGGCCTCCTGTACGCCGCCGAGCTGGCCCACGCGCTGGGCCGCATCGACGCCGACCGGGTGGCCGCCCACTACGAGGTGGTGCGCGGGTACGACCTGCCCGACCGGCTGCCCGGGGGCCAGGACCACGCCGAGCTGGTGGCGCTGATGGCGCACGACAAGAAGGCGGTCGAGGGGCTCACGTTCGTGCTCGACGGTCCCGACGGGGTCGAGGTGGTGCCGGGCGTCGACCCCGCCACGGCGGCGACCGTGCTGGTCCGCATGGGGGCGGCGGCGTGAGCCGGCCGATCGTCCTGCTGCTCAACGGCGTGAACCTCGACCTGCTGGGCCGGCGCCAGCCCCACATCTACGGCCACGCCACGCTCGACGACCACGTGAAGGCCGCGCAGGCGGCCGCCGAGGCGTTCGGGCTGGAGCTGGAGCACGTCCAGTCCAACCACGAGGGCGAGCTGGTGGCGGCGGTGCACGCCGCCCGGGGCCGATGCGCCGCGCTCGTCGTCAACGCCGGCGCCTTCACCCACTACGCCTGGGGCCTCAGCGACGCCCTCCGGGCCTTCGAGGGCCCGATCGTGGAGGTCCACATCTCCAACCCGGTGTCCCGGGAGGCGTGGCGGCACACGTCGGTCGTCAGCCCGGTCGCCACCGGCATCATCAGCGGCCTCGGCGGTCACGGCTACACCCTCGCCATCCAGGCCGTCGCCCACCTCCTCGACCACGACGCATGACCGGCGCCGAGGCGACGTCCGGCCCGTCGGCGGCGACCGACGCCGGTACCACTCCTGCCGCTGCCGCCGCCGACTTCGACGCGCTGGTCGGGCGGGTGTGGGCGTGGATGGTGGCGAGCTCCCCGGAGCTCGGGGTGTACGTGGGCGAGGTGGGGGAGCCGGGCTGGACCGACTACTCGCCCGACGCCTGCGGGGAGCGGCGGGAGGTCCGGCGGCGGCTCCTCGACGAGGTGCGGGCGTTCCCGGTCGACGGGCTCGACCACCAGCGCCGGGTGACCCACCAGGTCACCGAGGGGTACCTGGCCGCCGAGGTGGGGATCGACGCCTTCCCGCACGAGGCGTTCCTCGTCGACCAGACCAACGGCGTCCACCTCGGCCTCACCCAGACGCTCGACTACCTGCGGCTCGACTCGGCCGACGACGCGGCCGGCTACGTCGAGCGGCTCCGCCGGGTGCCGGCGCTGCTCGACCAGGTGGTCGACCTGCTGCGCCGGCCCGAGCACCGGGCGGCCCGGCCGCCGCAGGTGGTCCTCGCCGACGTCCCCCGCCAGGTCGAGGCGCTGCGCCCGCCCGACGGGCCGCTGGTCCGGCGCCTCGCCGAGGCGGTCGCCGCCGGTCGGGCCCCGGGCGAGCAGCTCGACGCCGCGGTCGACGCCGTCCGTGACGCCGTGAACCCCGCGCTCGACCGCTTCGCCCGGTTCGTCGCCGACGAGCTGCTGCCCGAGGCCCGGGACACGGTCGGCCTCGGTGCCCTGCCCGACGGCGACGCCTGGTACGCGGCGGCGATCACCCACCAGACCTCGGTGTCGCCGACCCCGCAGGAGGTCCACGACCTGGGTCTCGCCGAGGTCGCCCGCATCTGGGCCGCCATGGAGGAGCTGGCCGGCGGCGACGTGGCCGCGCTCCGGCGGCGCCTCGACGAGGATCCCGCCACCTGGTTCGCCACCCCGGAGGACCAGCTCGCCGCCTACCGGGCGTTCTGCAAGGAGGTCGACGCCCGCCTGTGGCAGGTCGTCACCGACGTGCCCCGGATGCCCTACGGCGTCGAGGCCATGCCCGACTACATGGCGGTCAGCGCCCCCACCGCCTACTACATCCCCGGCGCGAGCGGGGCCCGGCGGCCCGGCACGTTCATCGTCAACGGCCACGACCTCGGCAGCCGCCCCTCGTGGCGCATGGTGCCGCTGGCCCTCCACGAGGCCGTGCCCGGTCACCACCTGCAGCACGCCGTGGCCGACGAGCTGGGCGATCTGCCGCCGATCCGCCGGCACCTGGGCTGGAACGCGTACGTGGAGGGCTGGGGCCTCTACGCCGAGCACCTCGGCGAGGAGCTGGGCCTCTACCGCTCCGACGCCGACCGCTACGGGCGCCTGAGCTTCGACATGTGGCGGGCGGCCCGGCTGGTGGTCGACACCGGGATCCACGCCTTCGGCTGGGACCGCGACCGGGCCATCGCCTACGTGGAGGAGACCACGGGTCTGGGCCACCACGACGTCGTGTCCGAGGTGGACCGCTACATCTCCTGGCCGGGCCAGGCGCTGGGCTACAAGCTGGGGGAGCAGGTGATCCTGCGCCTGCGGGCCGAGGCCGAGGCGGCGCTGGGCCCGGCGTTCCGGCCCCAGCCGTTCCACGACGTGGTGCTGGGCAGCGGCCCGGTGCCGCTACCGGTGCTGGAGGCCGAGGTCCGCCGCTGGCTGGCCACGGCCACGGCCCCGGCGTCGCCGGCACCCACGCCCGCCGCCTGACCACGCCGCCCGCCGCCGCCGGCAGGTGCCGGGTCAGGCGGGGACGGCGGTGGTCGGCTCGGTCTCGGCCGGGTCGGGCTCCTCCGTCGGGGTCCCGGTCGTCCGGTCGGTCGGCGTGGTCGGGGGCGTCGTCGCGTCCTCCCCCGGGGCCGGTGGCGCGTCGTCGCCCGCGGCCGGCGTGCTGCCGTCCTCGCCCGTGGTCGGCGGCTCGGGCGGCGGCGGGGGCAGCGGCGTGATCGGCGTCGGGTCCTTCGTCCACTCGGCGAAGTCCTTGCCGTTGTCCGGCTGCGCGGGGTCGCGCAGCCAGCCGACCAGGCTGTTCTGCGTCTTCGGGTCCGACAGCCAGGCCGTCCGGTGCTCGGCGTTGGCCGGGTCCGACACCCACCCGGCGAGCACCTCGCGGGTCGCCGGGTCGGCCAGCCACTGGCGCCGCGCCGCCGCGTGGTCGGGGTCGTTGATCCAGGCCACCGGGTCGGCGGGCGGCGCCTCGCCCTCCGCCAGCCCGTGCTCGGCGATCCAGGCCGCCAGCTGCTCCTGCGTCGCCGGCGCCGCCAGGAAGGCGTCGTAGGCCGCCTGCTGGCGGGGCCGCACGATCCAGGTGGCCAGCGAGGTCCGGGCGGCCGGGGACTCGACCCACCGGTCGTAGGTGGCGGCGCCCGCCGGGACCAGGAGCCACGCGGCGGCGATGGCGGCGCCGTCGGTGGGGTGGTCGGCGAACCACTCGGTGAGGATCTCCGGCGGGGTCGGGTCGTCGGTCGCGGGGTCCGGCCGGGTGTCGTTCTCGTCGTCCTTGTCGTCCCGCCCGGGGGCCAGGGGAGCGGGCCGGGTCGACTCGTCGCGCGGCCGGTCCCGGAGCGGCGGTCCGTAGCCCGGGGGAACGGTGGGCAGCGTCGGCAGCTCGGGCAGCTGCGGCAGGGGGATCGGCGTCGTCGGGGCCGGCTCCCGGTCCTCCGAGATGGCGATGAACGCGGCGATCAGCCGGTCCTTCGCCGGATCGACCGTCTCGGTGATGATCTTGTCGTAGGCGCCCTTGATCTCCTTCTGCCGGGCGGCCCACTTCTCGGCGAAGTCGTCGGCGTAGTCGGACTGCTCCCGCTGGAGGCGCTTGAGGTCGCCCTCGGCCTGGCGCCACTTCTCCCGGAGCGTGGTGATGGGCGTCTTCACCGCCGCCAGCACGTCGAGGTAGTCGCCGATGGGCCGCTCGAACCAGCCGAGCCGGTCGGCGGCGTGCTCGATCCGGCCGGCGACGTAGTTGGCGACGCGGGTCGACGTCTCGGCCGTGCGCCCGGTGTTGCTGGCCTCGATCGCGCCGGCGCTCTTGCGGGCGGGGTCGGCGGCGTCGCGGACGGTCCGGGCGTCGGAACGCAGGCCGTCCCGGAGCACGCCGAGCGAGACGGGGTGGTCGCGGTACTTGAAGTTGGGCTCCCCGGGCAGCGGGAGCTCGTCTTCGGCGCTCATCGTCGGCTACCGCCGCGGCGGCGGGAGCTCGCCGGGCAGCGTCCGCGGGAGCAGCCAGGGGGCCCGGAGGTCGGTGGTCCCCCAGGGCTGGAGGAACGGGGGTGACTGCCGGTCGTGCCGGGTGTCGTAGTCGCTCCCGTCCCGGAACCGGCTGAAGGCGTCGTCGGTGAACAGCAGCACGCCGGCGGCCTGCCGGACCACGAGCGAGACCGACTCGGTGTCGAAGTGGACGCTGAGCAGCTCGGTCTTCGTCCCGGTGAGGGCTTTCTCGAGCGCGGTTCGGATCTCCTCGGTGGTGACGGCCGCGAGGTGGTCCGGGAGCGTCACCGCCACCTCGGAGATGTTCCAGGCGGCCTTGCAGATGTCCTTGGCGGCTTGCGTGTAGCTGCCGGGTTCGAGGCGGAGCGGCGGGGCCATCGACCGGTGGGATGCACCGCCGCGGCGGCGAAAGCGCGCGCCCCGCCGGGGTTCTTGGGGGAAACGGTGCGCTGCTAGAGTCGGCCAGCCATGGCAGCGACCACGACCAACGACCTGAAGCGCGGGATGACCCTCGATCTGTCCGAGGGCCTGTTCCAGGTGGTCGACTTCCAGCACGTGAAGCCGGGCAAGGGCCCGGCCTTCGTGCGCACCACGCTGCGCAACGTGCGGACCGGGGGCGTGGTCGACCGGACGTTCCGGGCCGACGAGCGGGTCGAGCAGGCGGTGGTGGAGAAGAAGGAGATGCAGCTCCTCTACCGCGACGGCAACGACTACGTGTTCATGGACAACAGCACCTACGAGCAGCTGCCGGTGCCGGCCACGGCGCTGGGTGACGCCGTGAACTACATGATCGACTCCGACGTCGTGCAGCTGCAGTTCTACAAGGACGAGATCATCGGCACGGAGCTGCCGGCCGCCGTCGAGCTGACCGTGACGGAGACCGAGCCGGGCATCCAGGGCGACCGGGTGTCGGGCGCCCGCAAGCCGGCCACGCTGGAGACGGGCCTGGTGGTCCAGGTGCCGCTGTTCGTCAACCAGGGTGAGCGCATCAAGGTCGACACCCGCACCGGTGAGTACCTCACCCGCGCCTAGCGCGCCTGGTCGCCCGTCGGACCCGAGCGCAGCCTGCCGGACGTCGGACCCGGACGACCAGCCGTGAGCGACTTCGAGCCGAGCGAGGTGGAGCTCCGCCGCGCCGCCCGTGAGCGGGCGATGGAGCTGCTGTACGAGTCGGAGGCCAAGGGCACCGACGTCGAGGCGATCGTCGACGCGCTGCCGCTGCCGCCCGACCCGCTGACCCTCGAGCTGGTGCGCGGCGTCGCCCGGCACCGCGATCGGATCGACGAGCTGCTGGCGGCCCGGGTGGCGCCCCGCTGGTCGCTGGCCCGCCTCGCCGCCGTCGACCGGGCGATCCTGCGCCTCGCCGCCTACGAGCTGCTCGGCGCTCCCGACCGGTCGCAGGCGCTGATCATCAACGAGGCCCTGGTGCTGGCCCGGCGGTTCGGCACCGACGACTCGCCCCGGTTCGTGAACGGCGTGCTCTCGGCGGTGGCCGCCGAGGTCCGGCCCGAGGCCGGGGAGGAGCCCGAGGCCGACGACGAGGTGCTCGACCTGGGCAACGGCAACGCCGACGGGAACGGCCGGCGCCGTCTGGTCGACGCCGTGATCATCGACCTCGACGGCGTGATCCGCCACTGGGACAACGAGGCCATGCCGGCCCTCGAGCGGGAGCTGGGCCTGCCGGCGGGCGCGATCACCGGCGCCGCGTTCGACCCGGTCCGGCTCGACCGGGCGATGCGGGGCGTGCTGACCGCGGAGGAGTGGTACGCCGAGATCGGCGCCACGGTGGCCGAGGCCCACGGCGTCGACGCCGAGCGGATCGCCACGGCGTTCTCGGAGATCGGCTGGAGCATCGACGAATCGGTGGTCGACCTGGTCGCCGAGGTGCGCCGCCTGGCCCAGGTGCCGGTCGTGCTGCTGAGCAACGCCAGCACCCGGCTGCTCGACGACCTGCTGGTCTCGGGGATCGCCAGCTCGTTCGACGCGATCGTGAGCTCGGCCGACATCGGCTCGCCGAAGCCCGACCCGAAGGCGTTCATGGCCGCGGTCGAGGCGGCGGGGGCCGAGCCGGAGCGCTGCCTGTTCGTCGACGACACGCCGGAGAACGTCGCCGGCGCCCGGGCGCTGGGCCTGCGGGCGCTGCAGTTCGAGGACGTCGAGTCGCTCGACGAGGAGCTGCAGGCCCTGGGCCTCCTGCCCGAGCACACCGTCTAGCGACCGCTCACGAGCGGGAGCGACCGGTCGCGAGCGGGCGCGATCGGGAGACGACCCGGGGCGACCACGCCCCGGGAAGGCGCCGCCCTCCCCGGCCACGGGGGGTGAACGGAACTTCGCGACGTCCGTGGTACCGTCATCGCCTGACCGTGAAGCGGGCCCGGAGAGACCCGTACGGACAGGGAGGGGAGGATCCCCATTGGCCGACCGCGAACGACGTAGCACGCCCCCGTTCGGGGGCGTTTTCGTTGGCCGGAGCCAGGTCCTCGACGCGGACGACGTGCGGCGGGCGATCTGGCGGATGGCGCACGAGGTGATCGAGGCCAACCACGGGCTGGAGAACGTGGTGGTCGTGGGCCTGCAGACCGGCGGGGTGCCGTTCGCCGAGGAGATGGCCAAGGCCCTCGACAAGATCGAGGGGGTCACGCCGCCGCTGGGGATGCTCGACGTCGCCTTCCACCGCGACGACATCGGCCTGCGCCCGGTGCTGCCCTCGGCGGTCACCGAGATCCCCGTCGACCTGACCGGCAAGGTGGTCGTGCTGGTCGACGACGTGCTGTTCACCGGGCGCACCATCCGGGCCGCGCTCGACGCCGTGCACAGCTACGGCCGGCCGCGGGCGGTCCAGCTGGCGGTGATGGTCGACCGCGGGCACCGGGAGCTGCCCATCCGCCCCGACTACGTGGGCAAGAACCTGCCGACGCGGCGCGACGAGGTGGTCAACGCCACGCTCGAGGGCGTCGAGATCGGCGAGATGCAGAAGTGACGGCGATGAAGCACCTGCTCGCCATCGCCGACCTCGACGCCACCGACCTCGACCACCTCCTCCGGCTCACCGACCACTTCGTCGAGGTGAGCCGCCGCCGCATGCCCAAGGTCCCGGCGCTGCAGGGCCGCACGGTGTGCTGGCTGTTCTACGAGGACTCCACCCGCACGAAGCTCAGCTTCGAGCAGGCGGCGAAGCGGCTCTCCGCCGACACCCTCAACTTCTCGGTCTCCTCGTCGTCGGTGCGCAAGGGCGAGTCGCTGCGCGACACGGTCGAGACGATCGAGGCGATGGGCGTCGACGCCATCGTCGTGCGGCACCGCTCGTCGGGCGCGCCGGCCCAGGTCAGCCGGTGGGTCCAGGCCAGCGTCATCAACGCCGGCGACGGCTGGCACGAGCACCCCACCCAGGCGCTGCTCGACTGCTACACGATCCGGGAGCGCCTGGGGTCGCTGGAGGGCGTCCGCATCGCCGTGGTGGGCGACATCGCCCACAGCCGGGTGGCCCGCAGCGACGTCGACGCCTTCACCAAGCTGGGCGCCGAGGTCACGCTGGTGGCGCCGCCGACCCTCCTGCCGCCGAGCCTGGGCGACTGGCCGGTGCGGGTCGAGCACCGCCTCGACCGGGTGCTGCCGGCGGTCGACGTCGTCTACCTGCTCCGCATGCAGCAGGAGCGGATGACCGAGGCGCTGCTCCCGTCGCTGCGGGAGTACACGGCCGAGTGGGGCCTGACCCGCCGCCGCCTCGACCTCCTGCCCGACGACGCCATCGTGATGCACCCGGGCCCGATGAACCGGGGCGTCGAGATCGCCGCCGACGTGGCCGACCTGCCCCGGGCGGTCGTGATCGACCAGGTGCGCAACGGCGTCGCCGTCCGCATGGCGGTGCTCTACGAGCTGCTGGGGTCGGGCAGCATCCTGACCCCGCCGGTCCCCGCCACCCCCACGCCCCTCCCGGAGCCGGTCAGATGAGCGAGCGTGGCCCGAGCGGCCCGCTGCGGAGCAGCAGGAGCGGGCATCGATGAGCGAGCGTCCGTCCGGAGCGAGCGTGAGCGAGCGAGGTCCGGCGAAGAGCGAGCGTGGCCCGAGCGGCCCGCTGCGGAGCAGCAGGAGCGGGCATCGATGAGCGAGCGTGGCCCGAGCGTGGACGCGACGCCGCCGTCCCGGGTGCTGATCCGGGGCGGCCGGGTGGTCGGCCCCGCGGGGGAGCAGGGCGCGGACGTCGCCGTGGCCGACGGGCGCATCGCCGCCGTCGGCCTCGACCTCACGCCCCGCAAGGGCGACCTGGTCCTCGACGCCGGCGGCTGCCTGGTGCTGCCGGGCCTGGTCGACCTCCACGCCCACCTGCGCCAACCCGGCCGGGAGGAGGCCGAGACCGTCGAGACCGGCGCCCGGGCCGCGGCGCTGGGCGGCTACACCTGTGTGGTTGCCATGCCCAACACCGACCCGCCGGTGGACAGCGCCGGCGTGGCCCGTGAGGTGCTGGACCTGGGGCGGGGCGCCTGCTGCGACGTGCGGACCGCCGCCGCGATCACCGCCGGCCGGCGGGGCGAGCGGCTGGCCCCGATGGCCGAGCTGGCGGCCCTGGGCGTGCGGCTGTTCACCGACGACGGCGACGGCGTGCAGGACGCCCGGCTGATGCGCCGGGCGATGGAGTACGCCCGCGGCCTCGACGTGACGCTGGCCCAGCACTGCGAGGACGCCGCGCTGGCCGCCGACGGCCACATGCACGAGGGCGCCGTGTCGTCGCGCCTGGGCATCCCCGGCCAGCCGGCGGAGGCCGAGGAGCTGATGGTGATGCGCGACATCGCGCTGGCCCGGCTGACGGGGGCCCGCCTGCACTTCCAGCACCTGTCGACGCAGGGCTCGATCGCCATGGTGCGGGCGGCGAAGGCGGGCGGTCTCCCGATCACCTGCGAGGCGACGCCCCACCACTTCACGCTCACCGACGAGGCCTGCGTGGGCTACGACCCGGTGTTCAAGGTGAACCCGCCGCTGCGCCCGGAGGCCGACCGGTCGGCGGTCCGGGCCGGGCTGCGGGACGGGAGCATCGACTGCATCGCGACCGACCACGCGCCCCACGCCCAGGAGGAGAAGGAGCGGCCCTTCGACGAGGCGCCGCCGGGGATGCTGGGGCTGGAGACGGCGCTGGCGCTGGCGCTCACGCACCTGGAGCTGACGCCGAGCGCGCTGGTGCAGGCGATGGCGGCCCGACCGGCGGCGATCGCCGGGGTCGACGACGCCCACGGCGGCCCGGTGGCCGAGGGGCGCCCGGCGAACCTGTGCGTGGTCGACCCGTCGGCCACCTGGGTGGTGCGGCCCGAGGCGCTGGCCAGCCGCAGCCGGAACACGCCGTACGCAGGGATGGAGCTGACGGGTGCCGTCCGCCACACCCTGCTGTGGGGCGAGCCCGTTGTGCGAGACGGCGAGGCGCAGCGGTAGGATATGCAGGCCCGTGCATACTCATTCACAACGCTGGGAGAGCCCCGATGACAGTTCGTGAAGGTCTGCTGGTGTTGTCGGACGGCTCAGCGTTCGAGGGCGAGCTCATCGGCGCCGCCCCGCCCACCCGGGCCGACGGGACGGGCGGCACCGGCGGGACCGGCGGGAGCGCGGGCGTCGCCGCCGGCGAGGTCGTCTTCAACACCGCCCTCAGCGGCTACCAGGAGATCGTCACCGACCCCTCCTACGCCGGGCAGATCATCACCTTCACCTACCCCCACATCGGGAACTACGGCACCAACCCCACCGACTTCGAGGCCGCACGCCCCTGGTGCCGGGGGGTGGTCGTGCGCGAGCTGGCCCGGCGCCACAGCAACTGGCGGGCCGAGTCGTCGCTCGACGGGCTGCTCCGGGCCCACGGCATCCCCGGCATCGCCGGCGTCGACACCCGGCGGCTCACCCGGGTCCTGCGCGAGCAGGGCGCCATGCCCGGGGCGTTCGGCCCGGCGGGCGAAGGCGAGGCCGCGCTGCGCAAGATCGCCGCCGAGGAGCCCGGCACCCACGGTGTCGACCTCGTCGCCGAGGTCACCACCCCCGAGCCCTACGCGCTCGACGGGCCCGCCCCCGACGCGCCGCTGGTCGTCGCCTACGACTTCGGCATCAAGCGCACGATCCTCCGCCACCTGGCCCGGCGGTTCCGGGTCGAGGTGGTGCCGGCGGCCACACCCGCCGCCGACGTCCTCGACCGCGACCCGGCCGGCGTCTTCCTGTCCAACGGCCCCGGCGACCCCGCCACCGTGCCGTACGCGGTCGACGCCATCGGCCGGCTGCTCGGCAACGTACCGATCTTCGGTATCTGCCTCGGCCACCAGCTGCTGGGCCGGGCGCTCGGCGCCGAGACGGTCAAGCTGCCCTTCGGCCACCACGGCGCCAACCACCCGGTGCGCGACCTGCGCACCGGCAAGGTCGAGATCACCAGCCAGAACCACAACTTCGCGGTGCCCGCCGACGCCCTCGCCGGGGTCGCCACGGTCACCCACCTCAACCTCAACGACGGCGTCTGCGAGGGGATGGCCGTGAACGACGAGCGGGCGTTCTCCGTGCAGTACCACCCGGAGGCCGGGCCGGGCCCCCACGACAGCAGCTACCTGTTCGACCAGTTCGCCGACCTGGTCGCCGGGACGACCGCGCTCGCGGGCAGCGGCTCGGGGGGAGGCCGCTGATGCCGCGGCGCGACGACATCGAGTCGATCCTGCTGATCGGCGCCGGCCCCATCGTCATCGGCCAGGCCTGCGAGTTCGACTACTCCGGCACCCAGGCCTGCAAGGTGCTCCGGTCCGAGGGCTACCGGGTGATCCTGGCCAACTCGAACCCGGCCACGATCATGACCGACCCGGAGTTCGCCGACGCCACCTACATCGAGCCGCTCGACCTCCAGCACCTCACCAAGATCGTCGAGCGGGAGAAGCCCGACGCCGTCCTGCCGACCCTCGGCGGCCAGACGGCGCTGAACCTGGCGATGGAGCTGGTCGAGGCGGGGGTGGTCGGCCACCCCGGCACGCCCGAGCTGATCGGCGCCAACGCCGAGGCCATCGCCACCGCCGAGGATCGCGAGCGGTTCAAGGCCGCCATGCAGGAGATCGGCCTGCGGGTGCCCGAGTCGGGCACGGCCCGGTCGCTGGCCGAGGCGCACGCCGTCGTCGACCGGGTGGGCCTGCCGGTGGTGATCCGCCCGGCGTACATCCTGGGCGGCAAGGGCACCGGCATCGCCTCGACCCCCGAGGAGCTCCGCCGGGTGGCGGCCGCCGGCCTCGAGGCCAGCCCCATCGGCGAGATCCTCATCGAGCGGTCGATCGCCGGGTGGAAGGAGTACGAGCTCGAGGTCATGCGCGACCGGCTCGACAACTGCGTGGTCGTCTGCTCGATCGAGAACCTCGACCCGATGGGCGTCCACACCGGCGACTCGATCACGGTGGCGCCCGCGCAGACGCTGTCCGACGTCGAGTACCAGGCCATGCGGGACGCGGCGTTCGCCTGCATCCGGCGGGTCGGCGTCGAGACCGGCGGGTCCAACGTGCAGTTCGCGCTCGACCCCACCAACGGCGACATGGTGGTCATCGAGATGAACCCCCGGGTGAGCCGGTCGTCGGCCCTGGCGTCGAAGGCCACCGGGTTCCCGATCGCCAAGATCGCCGCCCGCCTGGCCGTCGGCTACACGCTCGACGAGATCCCCAACGACATCACCCGCAAGACCCCGGCCTGCTTCGAGCCCACCATCGACTACGTGGTCACCAAGGTGCCGCGGTGGGCGTTCGAGAAGTTCCCCGGCACCGACGGCGTCCTCGGCACGTCGATGCAGTCGGTGGGGGAGGCCATGGCGATCGGGCGGACCTTCCCCGAGTCGCTGCAGAAGGCCCTGCGCTCGCTGGAGCACGGGCGCCTCGGCCTCGCCTGCGACCCCGCCGAGGGCGCGCTCGACAGCCTGAGCGACGACGAGCTGCTGGCCCGGGCCGCCATCGCCACGCCCGACCGGCCGTTCCACCTCGAGGCGGCGCTGCGGCGCGGCATCCCGCTGGAGGTGCTGGCCGAGCGCACCAAGGTCGACCCCTGGTTCCTCGACCAGATCCTGCAGATCGTCGAGGAGCGCCGGCACCTGGCGGAGCTCGGCTTCGACGCCGTGACCCGGCGCGACTGGAAGCGGGCCAAGCAGCTCGGCTTCGGCGACGCCCAGCTGGCCTGGCTGTGGGGTGTCGACCAGGCCGACGTCCGCGCCGCCCGCCTGGCCGCCGGGGTGCGGCCCACGTTCAAGACCGTCGACACCTGCGGCGCCGAGTTCGAGGCCGCGACCCCGTACCACTACTCGACCTACGAGGACGAGGACGAGATCGTCCCCTCGGGGCGGCGCAAGGTCCTGATCCTCGGCTCGGGACCGAACCGGATCGGGCAGGGCATCGAGTTCGACTACTGCTGCGTCCACGCCAGCTTCGCCCTGGCCGAGGCCGGCTACGAGACCGTGATGCTGAACTGCAACCCGGAGACGGTCTCCACCGACTACGACACCTCCGACCGGCTCTACTTCGAGCCGCTCACCATCGAGGACGCCCTCAACGTCATCGAGGCCGAGCAGGCGGCCGGCGACCTGGTGGGCGTCGTCGTGGCGCTCGGTGGGCAGACACCGCTGAAGCTGGCGGGCCTGCTGCCCGAGGGCCTGGTGCTGGGCACGTCGCCCGCGTCGATCGACCTGGCCGAGGACCGCGAGCGCTGGAACGCGCTCTGCGCCCGGCTGGAGATCCCGCAGCCGGCGGGCGGGACGGCCACGTCGTTCGAGGAGGCCCGCGAGGTGGTCGAGCGCATCGGCTACCCGGCGCTGCTGCGGCCGTCCTACGTGCTCGGCGGGCGGGCCATGGAGATCGTCTACGACGAGGACGGCCTCCGCCGGGCGATCGACGCCCTGTCGCAGTTCGGCTCGCTGGGCCGGGAGGGCGGCCTGTCGGCGGAGCGGCCGGTCCTGGTCGACCGGTTCCTGGAGGACGCCACCGAGGTCGACGTCGACGCCCTGCGCGACCGCACCGGCGAGGTGGTCATCGGCGCGGTGATGGAGCACGTGGAGGAGGCCGGGGTCCACTCGGGCGACTCGGCTTGCTCGATCCCGCCGTACTCGCTGTCGGCCGACACGATCGCCGTCATCGAGGACTACACCCGCCGCCTGGCCGACGCCCTCGACGTCAACGGCCTGATCAACGTGCAGTACGCGGTGCGGCAGGGTCAGGTGTTCGTGATCGAGGCCAACCCGCGGGCCAGCCGCACGGTGCCGTTCGTCGCCAAGGCCACCGGCGTGCCGCTGGTGAAGATCGCCGCCCGCCTGATGGTCGGCGCCACGCTGGCCGAGCTGCGGCAGGAGGGCCTGCTGCGGGAGCCCAGCGGCGCCCGGCGCCCCGCCGGCGACCGGGTGGCGGTCAAGGAGGCCGTGCTGCCGTTCAGCCGGTTCCCCGAGGTCGACACCGTGCTCGGGCCCGAGATGCGCTCCACCGGCGAGGTGATGGGCATCGACCGCACCTTCGGCCTGGCCTTCGCCAAGGCCCAGCTGGCGGCGGGCGACATGCTGCCCGACGGCGGCACGGTCTTCCTGTCGCTCGCCGACCGCGACAAGCCCGCCGGCCTCCGGGCCGCCCACGGCTTCGTCGAGCTGGGCTTCGAGATCGCCGCCACCGTCGGCACCGCCGACTACCTGGAGGCCGACGGCATCACCGTCGCCCAGCGGGTCGCCAAGCTGGGCGCCGACGGGGAGCGGAGCGACGAGGACCCGGCCTGGCCCACTGCCGTCGAGCTCCTGGCCCAGGGCAAGGTGCAGCTGGTGGTGAACAGCCCCCGGGGCCGCGGCGCCCGCGCCGACGGCGACTACATCCGCCGCGCCGCCTCGGTGCACCGCGTGCCGTGCCTCACCACGGCGTCGGCCGCGGTCGCCGCCGCCGAGGGCATGCGCGACCGGGCCGACCACTTGCTGGAGGTCGGCAGCCTCCAGGAGCACCTGGCGTGACGCGACTAACAATGGGGGTGGCGGGCCCCACCGATCGATCGGAGCCGGAGCCTCATGACCGTTGAGACCCCCACCCACGCGGCCGTTCCCGAGGCCCTGCGGGCGCGGCTGGCGCTCGCCCTCGACGTCGACGACCTGGTGGCCGCCACCCGCCTGGCGCGCGACCTCCAGCCGTGGTTCGGGACGATGAAGGTGGGCCTGGAGCTGTTCGGCGCCGCCGGCCCCGACGCGATCGTGAGCCTCAGCCAGCTGGGCGTCGACGTGTTCGCCGACCTCAAGCTGCACGACATCCCCAACACCGTGGGCCGCGCCGCCCGGGTGCTCGGTGCCCTCGGCGCCCGCTACGTCACGCTCCACACGAGCGGCGGGGTGGCGATGCTGCGGGCCGGGGTGCAGGGCCTGCGGGAGGGCGCGGCGAGCGCCGGCCAGCCGGAGCCGACGGCGCTGGCGGTCACGGTGCTCACGAGCGACCCCGAGTGGTCCGAGCACCTGGTGCGCCAGCGGGCGGTGGCCGGCCTGGAGGCGGGCTGCGGGGGCTTCGTGTGCTCAGTGCCCGACCTGCCGCTGC
>DATCLV010000743.1:0-20393 GCA_036563745.1 Acidimicrobiales bacterium
GAGCTGGCCATGCTCGACGTCTTGTCGGGCGGGCGGCTCGTCACCGGCTTCCCCCTCGGCAGCAGCCAGGACACGAACTTCGTCTACGGCGTGCCGCCGGCGACGATGCGGGAGTGCTACCAGGAGGGCTTCGAGCTCATCCTGAAGGCCTGGACCTCGGACGAGGTCTTCGCCCACAACGGCCGGTTCTCGAAGCTCCGCTACGTCAACCCGTGGCCGAAGCCGCTGCAGAAGCCCCATCCGCCGATCTGGGTGCCGGGCAGCGGCTCGGTCGAGACCATGGACCTGGCGATCGAGCGGGACCTCCCGTACTTCCTGCTCTCGTTCTTCGGCGCGAGCTTCGCCGAGGACATGTTCCGCCGGTTCTGGGATCGGGCCGAGGCGGCGGGCGTCGACGACAACCCCTTCCGAGCCGGGATCGTCCAGATCGTCATGGTCGGCGACACCGACGAGGAGGCCCGCCGGCTCTACGAGCGCCACGTGCAGTACTTCTTCCAGCGCTGCACGCACATCTACCCCGGCTACGTCGAGGCGCCGGGCTACAAGTCGATCGAGTCGCTCCGCGCCGTGCTCCCGAAGCCGGGTGCGACGACCCACACCCGGCCCGACAGCTTCGCCGCCGCCAAGGACTACGGCTGGGACGAGTTCGTCGACCTCGGGATCGTCGTCGGCGGCGGCCCCGACACCGTGCGGGAGCGGCTCGAGGACCTCGCCAAGCGGCAGAACATCGGCAACTGGGTCGCCCTCCTGCACATGGGCGACATGCCGCGGGACGTGGCGATGCACAACATCGACCTCTTCACCGGGAAGGTGCTGCCCGGCCTGCGTGACGTCTTCAAGGGGGCGGAGCACCGCTGGTGGCCGAAGCCGATCGAGGGGTTCCAGCCGGCGTCTGTGGCGCCGGTCGCACGAGGGGAGCAGTGATGGTCGACGTCAACCGCCGCACGATCGCCGGCCCGCTCGAGGGCCTGACGTTCGTCGTCGACGAGCGGGGGCCCGGGGACGGGGGACCGCCGCTCGTCTGGCTGCACAGCGAGCTCGGCGACTTCGCCGGCCCGCCGCTGACCGACGAGCTCGCCGGCCGGCTCCGCACGCTCGTCGCCCACCTGCCGGGCTGGGGCGTCGCCACCGGCGTCGAGCACTTCGACCAGCTCGAGCACCTCGCCACCGCCTACTGGTGGCTGTTCGACGAGCTCGGGCTCGACGCGGTGCACCTGGCCGGGCTCGGCATCGGGGCGACGCTCGCCGCCGAGATCGCCATCCAGCAGCCCGGCCGCGTGCCGTCGCTGGTGCTGGCCGGCCCCTTCGGGTTGTTCCGGGAGGACGATCCCGGCGGCGACCTCTTCGCCCTGGTGCCCCGGGACGTCATGCCGCTGCTCTACGCCGACCCGGCGGGACCGGTCGCGAGCGCGCACTTCCCGCCGGCCGCCGACGCCTACGAGCGCGGGCTGCAGACCGTGCGCCGGGTCGAGGTGCTCGCGCCGGCCAGCCGGTTCCTCTTCCCCATCCCCGACACCGGCATCGGCCGCCGCCTCTACCGGCTGGGCGACCGCCCCGTGGAGCTGTTCTGGGGGGCGAAGGACGGCATCGTGCCGCCGTCGCTCGCCGAGGACTGGGCGGCGCACCTGCCCGGCGCGCGCACGACCATCGTCGAGGGCGCGGCCCACATGGCGCCCTACGAGGATCCCGCGGCCTTCTCGGCGGTCCTCGAACGGGCGACGAGCGCGGCGGTGAGCGCCGGGTAGGGGCCGTGGACTTCACGCCCGACGAGGACCACCAGCTGATCGCGGAGGCGGTGCGGGCGCGCTGCGCGGCGTTCGACGACGAGTACTGGTCGCGCTGCGACGCCGAGCACCGCTTCCCGTGGGAGTTCTACAAGGCCATGGCCGACGACGGCTGGCTCGGCATGCCGTTCCCCACCGAGTACGGCGGTGGGGGGAAGGGAATCACCGAGGCGGCGATCATGATGCGGGAGATCGCGGCGTCCGGCGGGGCCATGAACGCCTGCACCCCGCTGCACCTCACGATCTTCGGCCTCCAGCCGGTCGTGAAGCACGGCAACGAGCGTCTGCGCGAGACGTTCCTGCCGGCCGCGGCCCGCGGCGAGCTGCACGTCGCCTTCGGCGTGACCGAGCCGAACGCCGGGACCGACACGTCGCAGATCACGACCAGCGCCGTGCGCGACGGGGACCGCTGGCGGATCAACGGCCAGAAGATCTGGACCACCAAGGCGCTCGAGGCGCAGGTCGTCCTGCTCCTGGTCCGCACCGGGCGCGACCCCGAGGACCGCTTCGGCGGGCTGACCCTGTTCCTGGCCGACATGGACCCGGAGCACGTCACGATCCGGCCGATCGACAAGCTCGGCCGCAACGCGGTGACGACGTGCGAGACCTTCTACGACGACCTGCCGGTCGAGGACTGGCGGATGGTCGGCGAGGAAGGCAAGGGCTTCCGGCACCTCCTCAGCGGGCTCAACCCGGAGCGCATCCTCGTCGCCGCGGAGGCGATCGGGATCGGCGACGCCGCGCTCCGGCGCGCCGTCGCCTACGCCAACGAGCGCGTCGTCTTCGACCGACCGATCGGGGCGAACCAGGCGCTCAGCCACCCGCTGGCCGACGCCTACGCCCGGCTGGAGGCCGCTTGGCAGCTCGTGCTGCTCGCGGCGTGGCGATACGACAACGGCCTCCCGTGCGGTGCCGAGGCCAACACGGCGAAGTACCTCGCCGCCGAGGCGGGCTTCCTCGCCGCCGACCGGGCCATGCAGGTCCACGGCGGCCTCGGTTACGCCCGGGAGTACCACGTCGAGCGCTACTGGCGGGAGGCCCGCCTCATGCGCATCGCCCCGGTCAGCCAGGAGATGACGCTCAACTACCTGGCCCAGAACGTCCTCGGCCTCCCACGGAGCTACTGATGGCCGGCGACACACCCCTCGCGGCACCGCAGCCCGCCCCCTGCACCGGCCGCCTCGCCGGCCGGACGGCGCTCGTCGTCGGCGGCGGCGCCGACGGTCCGCCCCGGCCGGGGGAGCACCTCGCCATGGGCAACGGACGGGCGATCGCGCTGCGGTTGGCGGCGGAGGGCGCCACGGTCGCGGTCACCGACGTCGACCTCGGGCGGGCCGAGGAGACGGTGGCCGCGCTCGCCGGCCCCGGCCTCGCGATCCGCGCCGACGTCGGCGACCCCGAGGACTGCCGGGCTGCGGTGCGGCGCACGGTGGACGAGCTGGGCTCGGTGGACATCGTCGTCCTCAACGCGGCGGTGAGCGGCCGGATGCCGCTCCGGGCCCAGACGCTCGAGGACTGGGAGCGGTCGGCCCGGGTCAACGTCCAGGGCCACTGGGTCACCGCCCAGGCGGCGCTCGGTCCGATGCTCGACCGGGGCAGGGGCGTGTTCGTCTTCGTCGGCTCGACCGGCGGCGTCCTCTCCAGCGGCTCGGCGGTCGCCTACGAGGCGACGAAGGCGGCGCAGCTCGCCGTCATGCGCCACATCGCCGTGCGCTACGCGGCCCGGGGCATCCGCTCGAACGCCGTCGTGCTCGGCGTCATCGACTCGACCATGGTGCGGCGGGAGTACGGCAGCGACGCCGACCGCCACCGCGCCCGCGGCTCGGTCGTGCCGATGGGGCGGGAGGGGACCCCCGAGGAGGCGGCGGCCGCGGCCGCGTTCCTCGCCAGCGACGACGCCTCGTACGTGAACGGTCACTGCCTCGTCGTCGACGGAGGCGTGACGGCCGCGTGGCCGAACCCGCCGGCACCGACACCCGGGACCTGAGAGGAGTGCGATGCAGCAGGTGGTCGTCCGAGGCACCGGCATGACGCGGTTCGGCCGGCACCTCGACCGGACGTTGAAGGACCTCGCCGCCGAGGCGGTGCGCGCCGCGCTGGACGACGCAGGGGTCGACGTCGGCGCGATCGACGCCATCGTCTGCGCCAACTCGCTCGCCGGGCTGATCACCGGCCAGGAGTGCATCCGCGGCGAGGTCGTGTCGTTCCCGCTGGGGTTCGGCTCGATCCCCATCCACAACGTCGAGAACGCGTGCGCGTCCGGGGCGAACGCGCTGCACCTGGCGTGGCTCATGGTCGCCTCGGGCCTCCACCGGACGGTCCTGGCCCTCGGCGTCGAGAAGGCCAACCACGAGGACCGGCAGCGGACCTTCGCGGCCTACAAGGCGGGCTTCGACCCCGACGAGATGCCCGAGCTGGCGCCCGGCTCGGGCACCGACCGCACGCCGCTCGTCGACCGGCAGGCGCAGCTCGCTCGGGATCTGATGGAGCGCCACGGTCTCGACCGGGAGGCGCTCGCCGCCATCGCCGCCCGCTCGCTGGCCAACGCCGCGAAGAACCCTGTCGCCCACCGGCGGTTCGGCGCCACCGTCGACGACGTCCTCGCCGCCCGGATGGTGGTCGACCCGATCACGACGCTCATGAGCTCGCCGGTGAGCGACGGCGCCGCGGCCGCGGTCGTCACGGCGGCCGACGAGCCCCGGCCGCGCGACGTGCGGATCGCTGCGTCGCGCCTGGCGACCCGCCCCCCACTGTCCCGGCCCGACGGGCCATCGGCGACTCGGACCGCGGTGAGCGCCGCCCTGCGCGACGCGGGGGTGACGCCCGACCAGGTCGACGTCGCCGAGCTGCACGACGCCAGCGTCGCCTACGAGGTCATCGCCTGGCAGGAGACCGGCCTGTGCCCGCCGGGCCATGAGCGGGCCTGGGCGACGAGCGGCCACACCGAGATCGGCGGGTCGCTCCCGATCAACCCGTCCGGCGGGCTCGTCGGGCGGGGCCACGCCCTCGGGGCCAGCGGCATCGCCCAGGTGCACGAGCTCGTGCAGCAGCTGCGCGGTGAGGCGGGTGAGCGGCAGGTCGACGGCGCGCGCGTCGCCCTCGCCCACGTCGGCGGCGGTGTCATCGGCTGGCAGACGGCGGTGGCGGCCGCCCACGTGCTCGTCAAGGGGTGAGCGTGCGGATCGTCGACGGCCACGTCCACATCCTCGACCCGTCCTGGATCCCGGAGGGCATGCGGCGCGCCTGGGCCCGCCAGGGCGCCGGCCGCCGGCACCCCGAGCGCGACCCCGAGGCCCTGCTGGGGCGGGTCGCGCAGGGCTGGCGCGACCCGGACGGCACGCTGACGATCGCCGCCTGGGATCGCGCCGGCGTCGCCGGCGGCGTGGCGCCTGTCGTCGACTGGACGATCGTCGGCGCCCCGTGCGGCGAGCACCTCCCGATCCGTGAGCTGAACGCCCGCAACGCCGAGCTCGCCCGACGCCACCGCGGCCGATACTGGTTCTGCGCCGGGATCGACCCTCGGCACCACGACGCCCGCACCATCCTCGACGAGGCCCTCGAGCTCGACGGCTGCGTCGGGATCAAGCTCTATCCGGCGGCCGGGTGGGACCTCGCGGATCCGGCGCACGACTGGGTCTACCAGGTCGCGCACGAGCGGGGCGTCCCGATCGTCGTGCACACGGCGGCGCTCGGCGGCGACCCGCTGGTGACCCCGGCCTCGCGGCCCGCGGCGCTGGCGCCGGTCATGGCCCGCCACCCGGAGGTCACGTGGGTGCTCGGGCACGCCGGGTTCGAGGCCTGGTGGCTGGAGGCCGTCGACGTCGCCACCGGGTGGCGCCGGGCCTTCCTCGACCTGTCGCTCTGGCAGCACGTGGCCGCCCGCGACCTGCGCGAGCTCCGGGCCCGGGTGCGGGTCGCGGTCGAGCGGGTCGGGGCGCACCGGATCATCTTCGGCTCCGACATCATCCGGGGGCCCGGCGAGGACCCCGACGGCTCCCGCCTCGTGCAGTGGATCGAGTGGTTTCGGAGCCTTGCGGAGCCGTTCGACGGCGATCCGCCGGTGCTGTCGGCCGAGGAGCTGGAGCTCGCGATGGCCGGCAGCGCGGCGCTCGCCTACGGCATCGAACCAGAGGGGGAGGGTGACGATGGTGGACACGGTCGGTGAGCTGCTCGCGTCCGCGTGCCGGCGGTACGGCCCGCGGGTCGCGGTGCGCAAGGGCGCGGAGCAGCGGACCTACGCCGAGCTCCTGGAGCGCGGCGCCCGCCTGGCCAACGCTCTGGCGGCCCACGGCGTCGAGCCGGGCCAGCACGTGGCCGCGCTCCTCGAGGACCGGCCCGCGTCCCTCGAGGTCTACGTCGCGTGCGCGCTCGGCGGGTACCCGGTCGTGCACGTCAACGACCGGCTCGTCGCCCGAGAGGTCGACCACGTCCTGCAGGACAGCGGGGCCGCGGCGCTCGTGCACACCGACGGCCGGACCGGCGTCGTCGCCGAGCTCTCGTCGGCCGGCGACCTCCGCGCGGTCGTCACGATCGGCGACGAGCGCCCGCCCGGCGCGCTCGGCTACGACGACCTCCTCGCCGCTGCGTCGACGAGCGTCCCGGCGGTCCGGCGGGGCCCCGAGGACCTCGCCATCCTGGGTTACACGAGCGGCACGACCGGCTTCCCCAAGGGGGCGATGATCAGCCACCGGGCGCTGGTCAACTGCATCCGGACCATCCCGTACGCCTACCGCCTGCCGATGTACGGGCGGTGCGCGTTCACCGGCACGCTGTCGTTCGTCAGCGGCATCTGGGGCGTCATCCTGCCGCACCTCTACCTCGGCGGGACGCTCGATTTCTGCGCCGGCATGCCCCTCGACCAGCTGGTCGACCACATGGTCGCCCACGGCTCGACGTTCACGTACGCGCCGTCGCCGCTCGTGCCCGCGTTCGTCGAGGCGGTCCGGGCCCGGCCCGAGGTGCTGCGCACGCTCCTGTCGGTGCTGCACTCCGCGTCGCCGCTGCCGCCGGCGCACATGGAGATGCTGATCGACGCGGTCGGCGACCGGGTCGTCGAGGTCTGGGGCATGACCGAGTCGGCCGGCGCGCTGACGGCGACGACCCGCACCGACTACCTCGGCCGGTGCGAGGCCGACGACCTGCTCTCGACGGTCGGCCGGCCGCTGGCCAACGCTGCCGTCGAGGTCCGCGGCGAGGACGGCGAGGCCCTCGGACCCGGCGAGACCGGCGAGCTGGTCGTGTCGGCCGACACGATGTTCAGCGGCTACTGGGGCCAGCCGGAGCAGACCGCCGAGGTCTTCGACGGCACCTGGTACCGCACCGGCGACGTCGGCCACGTCGACGAGGCCGGCTACGTCTACGTCACCGACCGGGTGAAGGACCTGATCATCTCGGGCGGGATGAACGTCTACCCGGCCGAGGTCGAGGCGGCGCTCGTCGAGCTCGACGGGGTCGCCGAGGTGGCCGTCGTCGGCCTGCCGGACGAGCGGTTCGGCGAGGCCGTCACCGCCGCGGTCGTGCGGGTGCCCGGCAGCGATCTGACCGAGGAGCAGGTGATCGCCGCGGCTCGGGGGCGGCTGGCCAGCTACAAGAAGCCGCGGCGCGTGGTCTTCGTCGACTCGCTGCCCCGCAACGTCGGCATGAAGGTCCAGCGCCACGCCCTGCGGGAGCAGCTCCTGGCGCAGGAGGCCGGGCGATGAGGATCGGCATGAGCGAGGTCTTCACCGGTGAGCAGGGCCGGGACCGGGTGTTCGTCCGAGACGCCGCCCAGGTGCTCGAGGGCCTCGGCTACAACAGCATCTGGTTCCCCGAGCACGTCGTCTTCTTCGAGTCGTACCGGGACGGCTACCCGTACGGCGAGCAGGGCGGGCAGGAGGTGCAGCGGGTCCGCGGCGTCTACGACCCGTTCAACCTCGTCGCCGCGGTCGCTATGGTGACCGAGCGCGTGCGCCTCGGCACCTACGTCTGCGTCGTCGCCCAGCGGCACCCGATCTTCCTGGCCCGCGACGTGGCCAACGTCGACTCGCTCTCCGGGGGCCGGTTCGACTTCGGCGTCGGGGTGGGCTGGTCGTCGCAGGAGTACGAGGCGCTCGGCGTGCCGTTCGAGCGCCGGGGCGCTCGCACCGACGAGGCCCTCGTCGCCATGAAACGCCTGTGGGCCGACGGCGTCAGCGAGCACGCCGGCGAGTTCTACCGGTTCCAGCCGTTGCTGGCGTACCCGAAGCCGGTGCAGCGGCCGCACCCGCCGATCGTCGTCGGCGGCAACTCCGAGGCGACGATCCGCCGCATCGTCGCCCACGGCGACGGCTGGGCCGGTTACAACCTCACGCTCGACGAGGTGGCCCGGTTCATCGACCGCCTCGGGGCCGCGCTGGAGGCTGCGGGACGGTCGCTGGACGAGGTGACCCTGCGCGTCGGGCGCCGGGCCAAGGGGCCGACCGAGGCGGACTGGGAGGAGGACGCCCGCTACATCGAGGGTTGCGAGGAGCTCGGCCTGCACGAGGTCGTCGTCTCGCCCCGCTTCCCGGTCGAGGGCTACGAGCGGTCGGCTCGCCGGTACGCCGAGATCGTCGGCGTCTCCCCCGCCTGAGCCGTCCGCCGTCGCCGCCCCGGCCTGCCGGGCCGGTGCGCGCCGCTCAGCCGTCGCCACGGTAGCGGTCCCAGTGTAGGACCTCGGCGACCGGGCGACGCCGCACCGGCCCGAACCGCTGGGCCGGCCAGCCCACGGGGATCGTCGTCGCGATGTGCAGATGGTCGGGGAGGCCCGTGCGCTCCCGCAGGGTCCGCTCGGCGTGGAGGTGCAGCGTCGTGAAGGCGGCACCGAGCCCCAGGGCCCGGGCGGCGACGATCAGGTTCTGCGACGCGGCGAAGAGGGCGCTGTGGAGGACCTCGGCGTCGTCGAACGGCGGCCCCCACCGGATGAGCCGGCCGGCCACGAGGATCACGACCGGGACGGTGGGCAGCGCCCCCATGAGGTCGGCGGTCTGGCGGAACATCCGCCGCCGGGACACGTCGGCTGTGCGCTCGGCGGCCCGGCGCAGCTCGGCGGCCCGGGGACGGAGCTCGTCCGCGAACGCCCGCAGCGTCTCACGGTCGCGGATCGCGACGAACGTCCACGGCTGGCTGTTGCGGCCGCTCGATGCCCTGGTGGCGGCGAACACCAGGCGCTCGACGAGCTCGTCCGGCACAGGCTCGTCCGTGAAGCGCCGGATCGTCCGGGCCGTCGCCATCGTGTCGATGACGACATCCGCGTCGCCGCGGGCCGGCCGGTCCTCGGCGGCCCCGACGTCAACCACGGCGCGCCGGTCGCTCGAAGGCGCTGGACAGGCCCTCGGGGGCGGGGAAGCCCCGCTCACCGGCGGCGCGGATGGCGCGGCGGGCGATCCGCCAGCCGTCGGCCGTCCGGACGAGGTCGTCGAGGTAGCGGCCCCAGGCCTCGGCCTGCGTGCCGTCCCGGCGCTCGTGCCAGGCGTAGACGTAGCAGCGCGCCGTCGCCCGGTCGCCGTCGACGGCGACCCGGACGTTCGAGATGTGGTGGCTGGTCGCCCGGTAGGTGGCGAAGGGGCCGTCGCGGTAGAAGGCGCGCAGCGCCTCGGTGCCGGTGACCGTCCGCCCGAACCCGTAGTCGAGGGTGGCGTCGGCGGTGAACAGTCCGACGACGCCGTCGAGGTCGGCGGCGTCGACGAGCTCGGCGTAGTCGAGCAGCAGGTCGGTGACGGCCCGGCGGTCGTCGGCGATCGTCATGGCGTCCCCCTGAAGCGGTCGAGGATCTCGGCCAGCCGGTCGGGCTCCATGACCGGCCAGCCGAAGTAGGACGAGGTGCGGTCGATGCGGTCGCCGAGGCGGTCCCGCACGAGGCGGGGCATGTCCTCGGGCCGCCCGGTGAAGGCGATGGCGTCGTAGAGGCGGTCGTCGATCAGGTCCGACATCGCCTGCCAGGCGCCCTCGCGGCTGAGCCGCTGCAGCTCGGGCTGCAGGTCGCCGTAACCCACCGACTCGAGCACGGCCCGGTAGGCGGGGGTGCTGGCGTAGAAGGCGATCTGCTCCCGCGCCCGGGCACGGGCACGCTCCAGCTCCTCGTCGCTGTCCCCCATCACCATGAACACCGGGAGGGAGAGGAAGACGTCGGCCCGGGTGCGGCCGCTGGCCGCCAGGCCGGCGTCGAGCGCGGGCAGCGTGACCCGATCGAGGTACTCGACCGTCGTCATGCCGTGGAGGATCACGCCGTCGCACACCTCCCCGGCCAGCCGGGTCATGCGGGGCCCGACCGCGGCGACGGCGACGGGGATGCGGTGCTCGTGGCGGGGCGGCGTGAACACCGGGTTCATGAGGGTGTGCCGGTAGTAGGGGCCCTCGTGGGCCAGGCGCTCGCCGTCACGCCAGCAGGTCCAGATGGCCCGCAGCGCGGCGATGTAGTCGCGCATGCGCTCGACCGGGTCGGACCAGGGCATGGAGAAGCGACGCTCGATGTGCTGCCGCACCTGGCTGCCCAGCCCGAGCACGAACCGCCCGCCCGACACGGCGGCGAGGTCCCACGCCGCGTAGGCGGTCGTCATGGGGTTGCGGGCGAAGGCGACGACGATGGCGGTGCCGACCGGGATGCGCTCGGTCGCCTGGACGGCGCTGAGCGACTGGAGGAACCCGTCGGTGACGCTCTCGGTGGCCCAGACCGCGTCGAACCCCCTGTCCTCGGCCCAGCGGGCGGAGTCGGCGGCGTGGGCGGACGTGTGGCCGATGAGGCTCTGGTCGATGTGCACGGTGCTGCGTCCTCGGTTGCAAGTCAGACCAAGCAAATGCTAGGTCATCCACGTCGTGCCGGACGACCGCGCCCCGGACCGGGCACCGGAGGGGCTCCTGAGGAGGACCGCATGCAAGGCCTGAACGCGATCGGGTGGTACCTGCCGGCCCACCGACTCGACCGCGCCGAGATCGGTGCGACGCTCGAGGTGCCCGCGGGCAAGGGCCTGCGCGTCGTCGCCGGGTACGACGAGGACGCCACGACGATGGCGGTCGAGGCGGTGCGCCGTCTGGCCCCCACCCGGCCCACGGACGCGACCGTCTGGTTCGCCACGACCCGCCCGCCCTACCTGGAGAAGACCAACGCCGCGGTCGTCGCCGCCGCCGTCGGGCTGCGCTCGTCCGGCGCCTACGACGTCGCCGGCGCCGTGCGCTCCGGGTTCGCCGCGCTGAGGGCGGCGTCCGGCGACGTCGGCCCGGCCGTCGCCGTGCTCAGCGACGTGCGCTACGGCCTCCCCGGCTCGCCCGAGGACCTCGGCGGCACCGACGGCGCCGTGGCGGTCGGCTTCGGCGACGACCCGATCGCCGTGGTCCGGGCCGCCGCGTCGATCACCGAGGAGGTCACCGAGCGCTGGCGCCCCGAGGGCACGACAGGGCCGGGCTCGTGGGACCCTCGCTGGGGCGGCCCTGTCCACGCCCGCCTCCTCGCCGAGGTGCTCGACACGCTCCGCAAGCGCTCGGGGCTGACGATCGACCGGGTGGACCACCTGGTCGTGACCTCGCCGTCGCCGCGCGCCGCCCGGGCCGCCCGCCTGGACGTGGAGGCCAGTACCGTCGTCACCGACGGCGCGCTCGGCCCGGCCGGGGCCGGTGCGGCGCAGGTCGGCCTGCTGCTCGCCGACCGGCTCGCCGCTGCCGAGCCCGGTGAGCAGATCCTCGTGCTCCAGGCGGCTGACGGCGCCGATGCCCTGCTGCTGGAGGCGACGGACCGGGTGCGGGAGGTCACCACGAGCCCGCTGCCGGTGCCCGACGGCATCCGCGTGGACTACGCCCGCTACCTGACCTGGCGGGGCCTGCTGCCCCGGGAGCCGGTCAAGCGGCCGCCGGTCGAGCCCCCGGCGGCGCCGGCCGCCCTGCGCAACGAGGACTGGAAGTTCGCGTTCGTCGGATCGCGCTGTCGCGACTGCGGCACGGCCCACCTGCCTCCCGAGCGGGTCTGCATGTCGTGCGGGGCGACCGACCGCATGGAGCCGGCGCCGCTGCAGGACAGCCGGGCGACCGTGCGGACGTTCACCCTCGACCACCTCGCCGCCACGCCGGCGCCGCCGCTCGCGGTCGGCGTCCTCGACTTCGACGGCGGGGGCCGGTACCGGTGCGAGCTCACCGACGTCGCCGCGGGCGAGGTCCGTAGCGGGCTGCGGGTCGAGATGGCGTTCCGCCTCGTCTCCGTCGCGCCCAACGGGGTGCGCAACTACTTCTGGAAGGCCCGACCGGTACGAGAGGAGCAGCGATGACGTTCGCCAGGAGCGGCGCGGCGGTCGCGATCGTCGGCATGGGGTGCACCCGGTTCGGCGACCACTGGGACCGCTCGGCCGACGACCTCCTGATCGACGCGGTGAACGAGGCGATCGGCTCCGCCCAGGGGATCGAGCTCGCGGACGTGGACGCCTTCTGGCTCGGCACCGCGGTCTCGGGCGCCTCGGGGATGACGCTCAGCGAGCCCCTGAAGATCGCGAACAAGCCGATCACCCGCGTCGAGAACATGTGCGCGACCGGGTCGGACGCGCTCCGCAACGCCTGCTACGCCGTGGCGGCCGGCGCCTGTGACGTCGCCATGGCCGTCGGCGTCGAGAAGCTGAAGGACACCGACCTGACGGGGCTGGCGATCCCGACCACGCCGGGCGACGGCACCGAGGTCGACCTGACGGCGCCGGCGATGTTCTCGTTCATCGTGCCCGCCTACATGGAGAAGTACGGCGTGGACGAGGCGACCATGAAGGAGGTCATCTCCAGGATCGCCTGGAAGAACCACGCCAACGGCGCGAAGAACGAGCGGGCGCACTTCCGGGCGCCGGTGCCGATCGAGACGATCAGCAGCGCCCCGCCGGTCGCCGGCATGCTCAGCGTCTACGACTGCTCCGGCATCTCCGACGGCGCGGCGGCGGCGATCGTCTGCCGGGCCGAGGACGCGTACCGCTACACCGACAAGCCGGTCTACGTGCGGGCGCTGTCGCTCGCCGTCGGGACCGGCACCGGCCCGGTCGACTCGAGCTACGACTACACGACCTTCCCCGAGGTCGTGGCCTCCGCCGAGCGCGCCTACCGGCAGGCCGGCGTCACCGACCCGGGCACCGAGATCTCGCTCGCCGAGGTCCACGACTGCTTCACCCCGACCGAGCTCGTGCTCATGGAGGACCTCGGGTTCTCGGAGCGGGGCCACGCCTGGCGCGACGTGCTCGACGGCAGGTTCGACCTCGACGGCCAGCTCCCGGTCAACCCGGACGGCGGCCTGAAGAGCTTCGGCCACCCGATCGGCGCGTCGGGGCTGCGCATGGCGTTCGAGGTGTGGCTGCAGCTCCGGGGCGAGGCCGGCGAGCGCACCGTCCCGGGCGCGACCCTCGGCCTGACCCACAACCTCGGCGGCCAGCCGGGCGCCGTCGTGAGCTTCGTCTCCATCCTCGGGAAGGAGCCCGAGTGATCGACGTCGCCTCGTTCGCGGCGACGGCCGCCGAGTTCCTCGAGGCGAACGCCCCCCGCCGGCGGGACGAGCGGCGCCGGTGGGGGGAGGGACCCGACGACGTCGCCGTCCCGCTGACCGCGCCGGTCGAGCCCGAAGAGGAGCGGCGCCAGGTCGCGGCGGCGCGGGCGTGGCTGCGCCGCCGGAGCGAGGCGGGCTTCGGCTGGATCACCGGGCCGGTCGAGCTCGGCGGGCGGGGCCTCACACCGGCGCACGAGCGCGCCTACGTCGAGCTGGAGAAGGGCTACGCCGTGCCCGACCGGAGCATCACCCGCACCGGCACGCACATCGTCGGCCCGGCGCTGCTCGCCCACGGGTCGGACGAGGTACGGACCGAGGTGCTGCCCGCCGTCCACCGGGGCGACGTCATCGTCTGCCAGCTCTTCTCCGAGCCGGACGCGGGGTCGGACCTGGCCAACATCTCGACCCGGGCGGTGCGCTCGGGCGACGGCTGGCTGCTGACCGGCCAGAAGATCTGGTCGTCTGGCGCCCACTACGCGGACGTCGGCCTGTGCGTGGCTCGGACGAGCGCGGACGGCCGCCGGCACGAGGGCCTCACGACGTTCCTCGTCGACATGTCGGCCCCCGGGTTGCAGACCCGGCGGATCCGGCAGATGACCGGCGGTGCGGAGTTCGACGAGGTGTTCCTCGACGAGGTGTTCGTGCCCGACAGCCGGCGGGTCGGCGCTGTGGGTGCGGGCTGGGCCGTGACGCTCGAGGTGCTCATGGCCGAGCGCGCCGCGATCGGCGACGAGATGGTCCCCGACCACCGGCTGGTCGAGCGGGCGATCGACCTCGCCCGCCACCGTGGCGGCGCCGGCGACGCGGTCGCCCGGCAGGCGCTGGTCGACGCGCACGCTCGGTTGGCGCTGGCGCGGCTCCTCGTCCAGCGGGTCCTCGAGGGATCGCCGGCGGGCGGCACGCCCGGGCCCGAGCTGGCGATGGCGAAGCTGGCGCTGACGCGCGCGATGCTCGTGCTCGGCGACGCGGTCGGCCGGCTCCTCGGTCCCGCCCTCGTGGCGGACACCGGCGAGTGGGGGACGTACGCCTGGTCCGGCTTCGTCCTCGGCGTCCCGGGGCTGCGGATCGGCGGCGGCACCGACGAGATCCTGCGCAACACGCTCGCCGAGCGGGTGCTGGGGCTGCCGCGGGAGCCGCGCTGAACGGCTGACCAAGCGGTTGGTGCCGGGCGAGTAGGTTTGTAGGGGTCGAGGGAGGGCCAGGGGCACGCATGCCAGCGAAGACGAGGCGGAACCGTCGGGCGGGCAACGCGAAGGGGGGTCCGGCGCCGTCCCGGCGGGACGAGATCCTCGAGGTCGCCGCGTCGGTGTTCGCGGAGAAGGGCTTCGTCTCCGCGACGGTCCGGGACATCGGGGACGTGGCCGGGATCCTGTCGGGCAGCCTCTACCACCACTTCGAGTCGAAGGAGGCGATGCTCGAGGAACTGCTCCGGCCGTTCCTCGCCGAGCTCGTCGACTCGTACCGCGCCGCTGTCGCTGCGGCGCCCGACCCGCCGGACCAGCTGCGCAACCTCATCCGGCGCGTCTACGAGATCGTGGCCCGGCGCCGGACGATGATCACGATCCTCCAGAACGATCGCGTCTACCTGCGGACGCACCCGCGGTTCTCGTTCGTCGGCGACGCCGAGAACGAGGTGCGGTCGCTCTGGCTCGAGGTCATCGAGCGGGGCTGCCGGGAGGGCTGGTTCGACCGCGACCTCGATCCCCGCCTCGTCTACCGCACGATCATGGGCGCCGCGCTCGCCGCCGTCCGCTGGTGGAACGCGTCGAGCGACGCCGAGCTGGACGAGCTCGTCGAGCACCAGGCCCGCTTCTACCTGCATGGCATGGCGGGGGAGAAGGTGCGCGCCGTCGGCGGGTGACCCCGGCCACACAGATAGCAAGCGCTTGCTTGGGAGCTACGGGGTCCCGTACCTTCCAGGCGATGGATCCGACCTACCCCGCACACGTCGAGGCGTTCCGGCAGCGGGTCCGGCGCTTCCTGGAGGAGAGGCTCCCTCCGGGCTGGCAGGGCATCGGTCGGCTCGGGCCCGACGAGGCCCGCGAGTTCGCGGCGCGCTGGCGGGCGGAGCTGGCCGCCCACGGCTTCCTGGCGCCGTCCTGGCCGAAGGAGTACGGGGGGCCCGGCCTGTCCGAGATCGAGCAGGTCGTCCTGTTCCAGGAGCTCCAGGCGGCCGGCGTCCCGACCGGGACGCAGAACGACGCCTTCTCCATCGGGATGGTCGGCAACACCATCCTCCGGCACGGCACCGAGGCCCAGAAACGTCACTTCCTTCCTCGGATCCTCTCGGGCGAGGACGTGTGGTGCCAGGGGTTCTCGGAGCCGGAGGCGGGGTCCGACCTCGCCGGCCTCCGCTGCTCGGCCGTGCTGGACGGCGACGAGTGGGTGATCAACGGCCAGAAGATCTGGACGTCGTGCGCTCACCTCGCCAACTGGATCTTCCTGCTGGCGCGCACCAACCCGTCGGCGCCTCGCCACCGGGGGATCAGCTTCCTCCTCGTCCCTCTCGACCAGCCGGGCGTCGAGGTGCGGCGCATCCGGATGATGAACGGCGACGAGGACTTCTGTGAGGTCTTCTTCGCCGACGCCCGCTGCCCGCGGGAGAACGTCGTCGGCGAGGTCGACGGGGGCTGGGCCGTCGCCATGACGCTGCTCGGCTACGAGCGGGGCGAGTCCGCCGTCGTCTACCCGGCCATGTTCCGGGCCGAGCTGGACCGGCTCGTGGAGCTCGCCCGCTCGCTCGGCCTGACCGACGACCCCGTCGTGCGCCAGCGCCTGGCGTCGCTCCATGCCCGTGTCGAGGTCATGCGGTTCCTGGGCCTGCGGTCGCTCACCTCGTTCCTGCGCGGCGAGCCGCCCGGCCCGGAGGCCGCGATCTTCAAGCTCTACTGGAGCGAGTACCACCGGGACGCGGCGGCCACCGCCGTCGACCTGCTGGGTCCGGCCGCCACCGCCCCGTGGGGCAAGTGGCCGAACACGTCGACGCCCACCGACGACCCCGGAGCGCCGAACCTGCCGGCGAGCTGGGTCGGGACCTTCTACACGTCACGCGCCGGCACGATCTACGCCGGGACGAGCGAGATCCAGCGCAACATCATCGGCGAGATCGTGCTGGGCCTGCCCAAGGAACCCGGGAGGGGTGCAGCATGATCGGCTTCTGGAACATCGCGCGCGTCGAGCCGGACGAGGTCGCGATCGTCGAGGACCACACCGGTCGCTCGTGCACCCGGGGCGAGCTCGCCGAGCGGAGCCACCGGCTGGTGTGGGCCCTGCGGGGGCGGGGGCTGGCGACCGGCTCGGTCCTCGCCGCGGTCATGCGCAACGAGATCGAGTTCTTCGAGGTGCTGCTCGCCGCGCTCCAGGCCGGCTGGTACCTCGTGCCGGTGAACCACCACTTCGCCCCCCGGGAGGTCGCCTACATCCTCCAGGACTCCGGCGCGGAGGTCGTCGTCGCCTCCGCGTCCACCGAGGCGCTGGTGACCGAGGCGGCCGACGCGGCCGGGCTGCCGGCCGACCGGCGCTTCACCTCCGGCGCCGGTGGCGCCCTGACCTCGCTCGCGGACCTCGCCGCCGAGGGCCGGCCCGAGGAGCCGCCGGACCGCACGACCGGCTGGTTCATGACCTACACCTCGGGCACGACGGGGCGGCCGAAGGGCATCAAGCGGCCGTTGTCGGGCGCCGACCCCGACGAGGCCGGCTTCGCCTGGCGGCTGCAGATCGAGATGTTCCGCATCGACGGGCAGGCGCCGCACGTCCACCTCGTCCAGTCGCCCTGCTACCACACGGCGGTCCTGGCCTTCGCCAACTCGGCGCTCCAGCACGGCCACCGGGTCGTGCTCATGGACTCGTGGTCGGCGGTCGGCGCGCTCGAGGCCATCCAGCGGCACCGGGTGACGACCACCCACATGGTGCCGACGCAGTTCCACCGCCTGCTCCAGCTGCCCGACGACGTCCGGGGCCGCTACGACGTCTCGTCGCTGCAGCACGTCGTGCACGGGGCCGCGCCCTGCCCGACCGAGGTGAAGCGCCGGATGATCGAGTGGTTCGGCCCGGTCGTCACCGAGTACTACGGCGCCTCCGAGGGCGGCGGGACGGTCGCCACCGCCGAGGAGTGGCTCGAGCGACCGGGCACGGTCGGTCGCCCGTGGCCCGGCGCCGAGGTTCGGATCCTCGACGACGACGGCAACGAGGTGCCCCCGGGGACGGTCGGCACCGTGTGGCTGAAGGCCGGGGCGCTCGACTTCGAGTACCACAACCGCCCGGACGCCACGGCGGAGAGCAAGCGCGACGGCTTCTTCACGGTGCACGACCTCGGCCACGTGGACGAGGACGGCTACCTCTACCTCCACGGCCGGGCCTCGGACGTCATCATCACCGGCGGGGTCAACGTGCACCCGTCGGAGATCGAGGGCGTGCTGCTCGACCACCCGGCCGTGGCCGACGTCGCCGTGCTCGGCGACCCCGATCCCGAGTGGGGCGAGCGGATCGTGGCCGTCGTGCAGCCCTGGGACGGCGACACCGAGGGCCTCGCCGAGGCGCTGGCCGCGCACTGCCGCGCGCACCTCGCCGGGTTCAAGGTGCCGCGGAGCTTCGAGTTCGTCGACTCGCTGCCCCGCGACCCCAACGGGAAGCTCTACAAGCGGCAGCTGCGGGAGCAGCGGGCCGCCCGAGCTCGCACGTGATGGCCGCCGTCCCGTCGCCCGAGGAGGTCGCCGTGCGGCACGCCATCACGACGGTGCTGCAGGACTACGCGCGGGGCGTCGACGACCGCGACTGGGACCTCGTGCGCCGCTGCTACCACCCGGACGCCGTCGACGACCACGGCGTCTACCGGGGGGACGTGGAGGGCTTCGTCGCCCACTTCGCCCGTCAGGCGAGGGCATGGGACCGGACCGCCCACTACGTGTTCGAACCCCACATCGAGCTGGACGGCGAGGCGGCGACCGTCGTGGCGAGGGTCGTCGCCCACCACGTGTCGGGGACGGAGGACCTGGTGATCGGTGCTCGGTACCGCGATCGGTTCGAGTGCCGGGACGGCGACTGGCGCATCGCCCGGCGCCGGGTGGACGTCGACTGGGTGACGACCGTACCGGCCGACCTGCCCACCTGGGAGCACGCGGCGGACTTCGCCCCGGACCGGGAGGCCCTCGCGTGACCGCCGGGGGACCGGTGGGCCCCGGCGGGCGGTGGTCGATCGTCGGGCGGTTCCTCGACCACGTCGAGGCCGACCCCGACCGCTTGGCGATCGACGCCGACGACCGGGCGGTGAGCTACGAGGAGCTGGCCGCCGGGGTCCGGGCCGCGGTCGCCTGGCTCGAGGCGCTGGGCGTGGCGCGCGGCGACCGCGTCGCCTACCTCGGGCGCAACCGCATCGAGTTCTTCGAGCTGCTGCTGGCGTCGGCCTGGACGGGTGCGCTGATCGTGCCGGTGAACTGGCGGCTGGCGCCCGGCGAGGTCGAGCACGTCGTGCGCGACGCCGAGCCGTCGGTCGTCGTCGCCGAGGCCGGCGAGCACCACCTGCTCGACCCGGTCGCCGACCACCTGCGGGACGTCCCGCGGGTCGTCCTGGGCGAGGCACCCCACCGGTGGTCGACGGTGTCGCCGTCGTCGCCGGTGCCGGCCGACCTGCCCGACGAGGCGCCGCTGTGGCTCATCTACACGTCGGGCACGACCGGGCTGCCGAAGGGCGTCGTGCTCACCCACGGGAACCTGCGGGCGATGTTCGACGAGCTGAGCGCCGCCTGGCGGTTCCTGCCCGGGCGGGTCACCTACACGCCGTACCCCGTCTTCCACGCCGCCGGCATCTTCTGGGTGCTCGGCCCGCTGCTGACCCGGGGCTCGGCTGTCCTGCGGCGCCAGCTCGACCCCGGCGACCTGGCCAAGAGCTGCCGGTCGCTCGGGGTGACGAACACGATGCTGGTGCCGTCGGTCCTGCAGCGGGTGCTCGACGATCCCGAGGTCGACCCCGCCGACCTGCAGGGCCTGCGCACGATCGTCTACGGGGTCGCGCCGATCAGCGAGGCGCTGCTCGAGCGGGCGATGGCCACGCTCCCGGAGTGCGAGCTGATCCACGCCTACGGGCTCACCGAGGCGACCGGGGCGGTGACCGTGCTGCCGTGGGCCGAGCACCGGCCGGGGGAGCGGCGCATGCGCTCCTGCGGGCGGCCGTACTCGTTCGTCGAGCTGCGCATCGCCGACCCGGCGACCGGCGAGGAGCTCGAACCCGAGCAGGTCGGCGAGGTGTGGGTGCGCGGCCCGGTCGTGATGGCCGGCTACTTCCGCAAGCCCGAGGAGACCGCCGAGGCGATCCGCTCCGACGGTTGGCTGCGGACGGGGGACGCCGGCTACGTCGACGCCGACGGCTACCTCTACCTGACCGATCGCATCAAGGACATGATCATCACGGGCGGGGAGAACGTGTACCCGGCGGAGGTCGAGAACGTCCTCCACGCCCACCCGAGGGTGCGCGAGGTGGCGGTGGTCGGCGTCCCCGACGACCGGTGGGGCGAGACCGTCAAGGCGGTCGTCGTCCGGGAGCCGGGGACGGAGGTCACGGTGGCGGAGCTCATCTCGTGGTGCCGGGACCGTCTCGCGCACTACAAGTGCCCGACCTCGGTCGACTTCGTCGACGAGCTGCCGAAGAACGCGACCGGCAAGATCCTGCGCCGGGTGGTGCGGGAGCCCTACTGGGCGGGCCACGACCGTCGCATCAGCTAGGGCGGCCCAGCCGCCGCCACGGCGTGCCGGGCCCGGCGGGTCACTCGTTGATCGCCTCCGCGCACGCGAGCGCGGCTTGCCAGAGCTCGTCGAGGTCGAGGTCGGCGAGGCGCACGCTGCGCGCCGAGCCGGTGTGGTCCTGGCCGAGCACCTCGGCCAGTGGGGCGAACCCGTGGTGGTTGGCCTTCACGGCGTAGTGGCCCCAGTTGCCGAAGACGACCAGGTCGCCGCGGCTGTTGACCCACAGCTGGAACGGCGAGTACCGCAGTCCGTAGGGGTGGAGGTAGACGGCGCCGCCGGGCTTCACCCCGTACGACACGAGGTCGTGCGATCCCCGGACCTCCAGCCGTTCGAGGCGCGCCCGCAGCTCCTCGGCGAGCGCCCGGTCCTCGTCCCGC
>DATCLV010000746.1:0-1917 GCA_036563745.1 Acidimicrobiales bacterium
ACTCCCTGGACAATCGCCGAACCCCCTGAACGATCTCCGGCCGTGACCCCGGCCTCGGCGCACCTCAGGGCGGGGTGACCGGCGTCAACGTGGCCAGCACGCCGCCGACCACGCCGACGACCACCGGCACGAGGCCGGTAAGCACGAAAGCGGGCAGGAAGCACAACCCGAGGGGCAGCACGACGAGCACGCCGGCCGTCCGGGCCCGCGCCTCGGTCGCGGCGACGACGTCGGCGCGCAGGTCGTCGGCGACCCGGGTCAACGAACCGGCCAGCGCCGCCCCGCTGTGCCCGCTCCGCTGCGCCGCGCGGACCACCCGCCGCGCCGCGTCGCCGTCGCCCAGATACGCCCACGCGTCACCGGGTGGGGCGCCGGCCCGCAGCGCGCGTTCGACCAGCCCCAACCGAGCCCCGACCGGGCCGCCGACGGCCTGCGCCACCAGCCGCACCGCGGTGTCCGGCGTCGCCCCGGCGCGCAGCGCGGCGGCGACGAGATCGACGGCGAACGGTAGCTCGGTGGTGAAGCGCAGCCGTTGCGCCCGTTCGGCGGGGCCGGGCTGCCGGGCCAGCCACACCGCGCACGCCGTCCCGACGAGGACGCCACCGCCGCCGCCCCACCAGCCACCGAGGGTCACCGCTCCGGCCACTCCGCCAAGGGCCACGACCACGACCATCCACATCAGACGGCGAACTCCGGCGGGTCGCGTGCTGGCGACGGAGTCGTCGCCGTGAGGCGGCGACGCGGCCGGCTCCCGCAGCGATCCCCATGGCCCGGGCGAGGACCGGCGCGCCCGGTGCCGGGCTGGCATGTGTCGGGCCGTGGGCGTCACCGGTCTCATGGCCGCACCTCGAGGTGGGCGAGCCGGGCGGTCCAGGCGATCCCGACCAGCTGCAGCACCACGGCGAGGCCGAGCGCGGCCGACCCGACCGGGGTGTGCAGCAGCACCCGCCAGGGATCGACCCCGACCGCGACGCCGAGCCCGAGGCCGGCCAGGGGCATCACCGCCAGCAGCGCCGCGCTGGCCCGGACACCGGCGGCCTCGCTGTCGGCCGCCGCCTGGGCCCGCTGTACCGCGCGCAGGTGGGCGTCCAGCCGTTCCAGGACGTCGGCCAGGGGCGCCCCGCACGCCTCGGCCAGAGCGGTGGCGGCGGCCAGCCGCTGGGCGACGACCGTCACCGGGCCGCCGGTCCCGGCCCCGCCGCGGTCCCGACCACCGCGGCCCCGGGCGAACAGGCCCGACTCCGCCTGTCGCAGGGCTTCCTCGGCCGCCCGCCAGGCGGGCCCGAGCGCCAGCCCGGCGCGCAGGTCGGCCGCGAAGCCGAGCACCGCGTCGCCCGCCAGGCGCTGGGCGCGCCGGACCGCCCGGCGGGCCGCGAACCCTCGCGCGATCACGAAGCCGGCCGCCCCGTAGGCGGACAGCGCCGCCGCCGCGACCGGCCCGGCCAGGACGAAGCCCACACCCGCGCCGGCCAGGGCCGCCGCGGGCGGCCCCCACCGAGCCGCGCGGGGGCCCCGCCACCAGGCCGCTACCGCCCCGAGCCCGGCCCGGCCGAGCCCACGGACACGGCTCGCGACCGGCCGGGCGGTCGGTGACGCGTGATCACGGCGATCCGGCCCCCGGGTGGCGACACCGGTCACCCCCGGCCCGGCGACCCACGGGCCGGTCATCGCCGTCCCTCCAGGACGGTCGGCACGAACACGCCGCGGCGGGCCAGCAGCCGACCGAGGTCAGCCGCGGCGGGGCCAGGGCCGTGCAGGTAATGCCAGGCGCGGCGGACCACGACGGTGTCGTGGTCGGCGGCGATCAGGCCGATCTCGTCCAGGTAGCGCAGGCGCCCCGCCCGGGAGAGATGCAGGACGACGCTCAACGCGGCGAGCACCTGCGCCTGCACGGCCGACCGCGACACCCCACCGAGC
>DATCLV010000749.1:0-3803 GCA_036563745.1 Acidimicrobiales bacterium
TCTCGGTGGCCGGCACCCACGGCAAGACCACGACCTCGGCCATGCTGGCCACCGTCCTCGACGCCGCCGGCGCCAAGCCCGGCTGGGTGGTCGGCGCCCCGATCCCCGGGCTGGGCCGCAGCGCGGCCTGGGGCGGCGACGGGCCGCTGGTGGTCGAGGCCGACGAGAGCGACGGCACGTTCCTGCGCCTGGACACCGACGTCGCCGTGGTCACCAACGTCGAGCCCGACCACCTGGAGCACTACGGCGGCTTCGAGGCCCTGGTCGACGCGTTCCGCACGTTCCTCACCGCCGCCGAGCACCGGGTGGTCTGCGCCGACGACCCCGGCGCCGCCGACCTCGCCCGGGAGGTCGGGGCCGTCACCTACGGGACCGACGCCGCCGCCGACGTCCGGATCGTCGACGTCGACAGCTCGGGCCACGGCGTCACCTTCCGGCTGGTGCCGGGCGGGGCAGCGGCCGCCGGGTCCGGCGGGGAGCCGGTGCCGGTCGAGCTGCAGGTGCACGGCCTGCACAACGTCCGGAACGCCACCGCCGCGATCGTGGCCGCCACCCGGACCGGGGTGCCGCTGGCCGAGGCCGCGGCGGCGCTGCGCGGCTACGTCGGCGTGGCCCGCCGCTTCGAGCCCCGCGGCGAGGCGTTCGGCGCCACGCTGGTCGACGACTACGCGCACCTGCCCACCGAGGTGGCCGCCGCCATCGCCGCCGGCCGCGAGCTGGGCGGGCGCCGGCTGGTCGCCGTGTTCCAGCCGCACCGCTACAGCCGCACCGAGGCCCACGGGCGCGACTTCGCGTCGGCCTTCACCGGCGCCGACCTGGTGGCGATCACCGACGTGTACAGCGCCGGGGAGGCGCCGCGGCCGGGCGTGTCCGGGAAGCTGGTGCTCGACGCGATCCTGGATGCCCACCCGGCCACCCAGGCCGCCTACCTGCCGTCGCTCGACGACGTCGTCACCTGGCTCCGCCAGACGCTCCGGCCCGGCGACGTCTGCCTCACCCTCGGCGCCGGCGATCTCACGACCGTCCCGACCCGGCTGGTGGAGCTGTCCCGGAAGTGAGCGCCCCGGTCCCGCCCGACCCGGCCCCGACGCCGGCTTCGCCCCCGTCGCCCTCCGCGTCGCCGGCCCGCGGCGACGCGGTGGAGGCCGCGGCGCGCCTGCTCGGCGACCTGGCCCGGCGGGACGAGCCCATCGGGCCGCGCACCACCTACCGGGTGGGCGGCCGGGCGGCGCTGTTCGCCGAGCTGCGCGACGCGTCCGACCTGGCGCTGGTGGCGAAGGCGGTGGAGGAGACCGGCATCCCGGTGCTGGTGGTGGGCAAGGGGTCGAACCTCCTCGTCGCCGACGCGGGCTTCCCCGGCCTGGCGCTGGTCCTGGGGGAGGGGTTCGCCGCGGTCGAGATCGACGGCACGACGGTCCGGGCCGGGGGCGCCGCCGCGCTGCCCGTCGTCGCCCGCCAGACCGTGCGGGCCGGCCTGACCGGCTTCGAGTGGGCGGTCGGCGTGCCCGGGTCGATCGGCGGTGCGGTGCGGATGAACGCCGGCGGGCACGGCTCGGAGATGGCGCACGTCCTGCGGTCGGTCCGGCTGGTCGACCTGCGGACCGGCGCGGACGCCGAGGTGCCGGCGGCCGGCCTCGACCTCGGCTACCGGCACTCCAACGTCGCCCCCCACCAGCTGGTGGTGGCGGCCGAGCTCGCGCTGGCGCCCGGCGACCGGGCGAGGGGCGAGGCCGAGCTGTCGGAGATCGTCCAGTGGCGCCGCGCCCACCAGCCGGGCGGGCAGAACGCGGGGTCGGTGTTCGCCAACCCGCCGGGCGACTCGGCCGGCCGGCTCATCGACGCCGCCGGCTGCAAGGGCCTGCGGATCGGCAGCGCCGAGGTGTCGACCAAGCACGCCAACTTCTTCCAGGCCGACGCCGGAGGCTCGGCCGACGACGTCTACGCCCTGATGGGCGAGGTGCAGCAGCGGGTGGAGGACGCCTTCGGGGTCCGGCTGCGGGCCGAGACCCGCCTGGTCGGCTTCCCCGAGCCGGGAGACGGCTGATGGCCGACGACGTCGACCTCTGGGAGCACCTGCGCGACGACCCGACCCTCCCGATGGAGGTCGACGACGAGGACCTGGCCGCGGCGCGGGCCCGCCGGGCGGCCGACGAGCAGTCGATCGACGATCTCCTGGCCGAGATCGAGGCGCTGGCCGACGGCGACCTGGACGACGACGAGGACGAGGACGACGCGGACGGGGAGGGGGGCGGGGGCGCCGTCGACCCGGACGCCGTCCTCCGGGAGCTCGAGGCCGACCTCGAGGACGAGGACGAGGCCGAGGACGGCGACGACGTCGTCGACGACGACACCGGGCCCCGGGCCCGGGTCATCGCCATCGGCCGGCGGATGCGGGCGCGCCGGACCGGCGCGGTGCCCGGCGACGACGAGGACGACGACGCCGACGTCGACGTCGATGACGACGGCGGGGAGGACCCGGCCGCCGCGGCCGCGGCCGTCCTGCACGAGCGGATGCGGGCCCGCCGCATCGCCGTGCGCCGCGAGGAGGGCCTCCGCCGCCTGCGCCGGCTGGCCTGGGGCCTCGGTGTGGTGACGGCGCTGGTGGTCGGCCTGGCCCTGGCCCAGACGCCGTTCTTCGACGTCGACCGCATCCAGGTCGTCGGGGCCGGCGGGCAGGTGAGCGCCGCGTCGGTCCGCTGGGCGGCGGGCGTGCACCGGGGCGACGCCCTGCTCACGATGGACGAGCACGGCGCCGAGCGGTCGATCGAGGCGCTGCCGTGGGTGGCCGACGCCGACGTCCGCCGGGAGTGGCCCAACACCGTGCGGATCACGGTCACCGAGCGGGCGCCGGTGGCGCTGCTCGACAGCGGGCCGGGGTTGCCGCAGGCCGTGGTCGACGCCGAGGGCCGGGTCCTCCAGATCGGTGGCGAGCTGCCGGGCGGCCTGGTGACGGTCACCGGCGTGCCGGCCACCCTGGCCGAGGGGCAGCCGCTGCCCGAGGTCGCCCGCGACGCGCTGGAGCTGGCGCTGCGGGCATCCGCGCGGCTGCCCGGCGAGATCCGTAGCGTGTCCCCGGCGCTCGAGGCCGAGCTGGCCATGGGCGGGGTGGCGCGGTTCGGCTCGCTCGACCGGCTCGACGAGAAGTTGCTCAGCCTGGCCACCGTGCTTGCACGGGTCGACATGACGTGCGCCGACGTGCTCGACGTGAAGGTCCCGGGGACCGCAACCGTGTCCCGTCGCCCGTGCTGAGGTTTGGTACGTTTCCCGAGATTCATCGCAGGTTCCCAAATTGGGTCAGCCCCCACGCCCCCTGACGGCCGCACCAGGTCGCTGCTGGCCCCCGACGCAACGGTGGAGGTGAACGACCTATGGCCGGCAATCCCCAGAACTACCTGGCCGTGATCAAGGTCGTCGGGATCGGCGGCGGCGGTGTCAACGCCGTCAACCGCATGATCGACGCGGGTCTCAAGGGGGTGGAGTTCATCGCCATCAACACCGACGCCCAGGCGCTGCTCATGAGCGACGCCGACGTGAAGCTCGACATCGGCCGCGAGCTCACCCGGGGCCTCGGCGCCGGCAGCGACCCCGAGGTCGGCCGGCAGGCCTCCGAGGCCCACCGGGAGGAGATCGAGGAGGTCCTCAAGGGCGCCGACATGGTGTTCATCACCGCCGGCAAGGGCGGCGGCACCGGCACCGGAGGCGCCCCGGTCATCGCCGAGGTGGCCAAGAGCCTCGGCGCGCTCACCATCGGCGTGGTCACCCGCCCGTTCTCCTTCGAGGGGCGCCGCCGCTCGGTCCAGGCC
>DATCLV010000755.1:0-14070 GCA_036563745.1 Acidimicrobiales bacterium
CCTCGGTGCACTCGATTGCCCGCTGGCGGGATTTCTAACACTAGAGTCAACTTCCCAGCGCCCACCACGACCGGGGAGGCACCAGGATGCCCGAGTACGACTTCGTCCGCTACGAGGAGATCGACGACGGGCGGATCGTCCGCATCCTGCTGAACCGCCCCGAGGCCCGCAACGCGCAGAACCGCGGGCTGCTGGTGGAGCTGAACGACGCGTTCCTCCGGGCCGAGGCCGACGACGAGGTGCGGGTGGTGGTCCTCGCCGGCGCCGGCCCGCTGTTCTCCTCGGGCCACGACATGGGCTCCAAGGTGTCGATGGAGGAGATCCTCCCCGGCCCCCGGCAGCACCCGACCCGCCGCAGCAACGGCGGCACCCGCCAGGGCGCCGAGCAGCTGATGCTCCAGGAGTGGCACTACTTCTTCGAGAACACCCGCCGATGGCGCAACCTGCGCAAGATCACGATCGGGCAGGCCCACGGCGACGTGTACGCCGCCGCGCTCATGCTGCTGTGGGCCTGCGACCTGATCGTCGCCGCCGACGACACCCGCTTCGCGGACGTGGTCGGCACCCGCCTCGGCATGTGCGGCGTCGAGTACTTCGCCCACCCCTGGGAGCTCGGGCCCCGGAAGGCCAAGGAGCTGCTGCTCACCGGCGACTGCATCGACGCCCACGAGGCCCACGCGCTCGGCATGGTCAGCAAGGTCTTCCCGCCCGACGAGCTGGCCGACCGCACCCTCGACTTCGCCCGCCGCATCGCCAACCTGCCCACGATGACGGCGCTGCTCATCAAGGAGTCGGTGAACCAGAGCGTCGACATGATGGGCTTCCAGAACGCCCTCAACGCCTGCTTCACCCTGCACGAGCTGAACCACTCGCACTGGGCCCAGATCCACGAGAACCGCTACCCGGTGGCGCTCGAGGAGGACGGCATCCCCGACTGGCGCTCGGCGCCGCCGATCGTCCCCGCGGTGAAGGACCAGGTCCGCGCCGAGCCGGGCTGACCCCCGACCGCCCCTCCCCCACGCCCCGACGCCCCCAACGGGAACCGCACCCCGGAACCACCTGCCCCGAACAACCGTGCGGTAACTTTCCCGTCCGACCCCGCCAAGGTGGAGCATGGCCCTCCGTCCGACGAACTCCGACAGCGAGCCCGGCACCGCCGGCGCGCCCGGCACGTCCGGCGTGTCGCCCACGGCCGACGCCGGCGCGCGGGTCCCCGAGGGCGAGCCGGGGCCGGTCGAGCGGCGCGCACCGTTCTCCGACAACCCGCTGGTCGGGGCGCGGGGCCAGCGGACCCAGCAGCGGATCCTCGACGCCGCCCTCCGCGTGTTCGGCGAGGAGGGCTACCACCAGTGCGGCATCGACCGCATCACCAAGGTGGCGGGCTGCTCGCGGGCGTCGTTCTACCAGTACTTCGCCGGCAAGGAGGACGTGTTCCGCCACCTGGTCGGCCAGGTCGGGCGGCAGCTGACCGCCTCGATCGAGGTGCTCGGCCCCCTCACCGCCGACCAGGAGGGCTGGCAGGCGCTCCGGTCGTGGGTCGACCGCTACGCCGACATCTACGAGCGGTTCGAGCCGGTGTTCCAGGTGTTCCAGGCGGCGGTGGAGAGCGACGAGGCGGTCGCCGGCAGCTCGGTGCGGGCGGGCGAGCGCAACGTCGCCGGCATCCGGTCGCGCCTCGACACCACCACGCTCCCGCCCCGGCAGCTCGACCCGGTGATCGCGCTGCTGCTCGAGTGCGTGCCGCGGATGTTCGTCGACGTGGCCTCGATCCACCAGGTGGCGCCGGGCGCCTACCCGCCCGACCGGGTGCGCGACGCCCTCGCCGACGTGATGCACCGGTCGCTGTTCGGGCTGCAGGCCGACGTGAACGTCCACCCGCCCGGGCCCCCGCCACCGGCCCTGGAGTTCGGCCCGGTGATGCGGGAGGCGCTGCGCCACGACAGCGCCGACCCGGAGCTCAACGCCGCCGGCCGCCGCACCCTGCAGGCGCTGATGGAGGCGGGCCGTGACGTGTTCGTCGCCCGCGGCTACCACCGGACCCGCATCAACGACGTGGTCGCCGCGGCCGGGGTGTCCCACGGCGCCTTCTACCGCTACTTCGAGAGCAAGGACCAGTTCGCCCACCTGCTGGCGGTGCAGGCGATCCGCCGTGTGTCGACCGCGCTGACCGACCTGCCCCCGGACGCCGGGCTCGACGTGTCGGCGAACCGGGCCGCGCTGCGCAAGTGGCTGCGCCGCTACAACAGCCTGCAGGCCGGCGAGGCGCTGATGATCCGGGTGTGGGCCGACGCCGCCCTCCAGGACCAGCGCCTCAGGCACGACTCGGCGGCCGCCCTCGACTGGGGCCGCCGCCGCATGGTGCGGTTCCTGGCGCCCCGCGACTTCGGCGACGTGGAGACCGAGGCCCTGCTGATGGTGGCGCTGCTCGGCGCCTTCGGCTCCCGGGAGCGGTCGAACGCGCTGGTCGACGCCGCCGCCCACATCGTCGACCAGGGCTTCTTCGGCCGGTGAGCGGTGGCACACCGGCCCGGTGCGCCACGCGTTTCTGACACTCGGGTCACATCTCCCTAGCTCCCGCCGCCGCTGACGGCCATCGCCGACTAACATTCGGGTCAGTCTCAACGAGGGGGGACAGGACGGTGCGAACGATCGTCGTCGGCGCGTCGAGCGGGCTCGGGCGCTGCATCGGGGTCGGCCTGGCCAAGCGGGGATCGCAGGTGGCGCTGCTCGCCCGGCGCCGCGACAAGCTCGAGGGCGCCGCCGCCGAGGCGGGCGCCGGGGCCCTCGCCGTCGAGTGCGACGTCACCGACGAGGCGTCCGTCCGGGCGGCGATCGCCAAGGCCGCCGCCGAGCTGGGCGGCATCGACGCCCTCGTCTACGCCACCGGCATCGGGCCCCTGGTCAAGCTGGCCGACACCGACGCCGCCACCTGGCGCCGGGCCTTCGACACCAACGTCACCGGCGCCGCGCTCGTCACCGCCGCCGCGCTCCCTCACCTCACCGAGTCGACCGGCACGGCCGTGTACCTGTCGTCGGTCAGCGCCTCGATGACCCCGCCGTGGCCCGGCCTCGGCGCCTACGCCGTCAGCAAGGCCGCCCTCGACAAGCTGGTCGAGGCCTGGCGGGTCGAGCACCCGGACCTGGGCTTCACCCGCCTCGTGGTGGGCGACTGCGCCGGGGGCGAGGGCGACGCGATGACCGGCTTCGCCAGCGACTGGGACCCGGCCCTCGCCGTCGAGCTCACCACCGACTGGTACCGGCGCAAGTACATCGCCGGCGCCTTCATCGACCCGGACCACCTGGTGGCGACCGTCGCCGCCGTGCTGGAGGCCGGCCCCAGCGTGTCGCTGCCGTCGGTCACCGTCTATCCGCGCGTGCCCGGCACGTGACCTGGAGGGAGCGGGAATGACCGTCACCGGGCCGTCCGTCGAGTTCGATCCCTTCTCCGACGAGTACTTCAACGACCCCACCGAGGTCTACCGGCGGCTGCGCGACGAGGCGCCCGTCTACTACAGCGAGCGCTACGGCTTCTACGCGCTGTCGCGCTTCGACGACGTGGTGGCGGCCAGCCGCGACTGGAAGGGGTTCTCCAGCAGCCACGGCATCGACCTGTCGACCCTGTCGACGGACCCGGAGACGATCCGGAGCCTGCGGCTCATCATCATGATGGACCCGCCCGAGCACGACCGGCTCCGGGCGCTGGTCAGCCGGGTGTTCACGCCCCGGGCCGTCACCGCGCTGGAGCCGATGGTGCGCGAGGTGATCACGCACTTCCTCGACGAGCTGGGCGGTGCCACCACCTTCGACGCGGTCGACGAGCTCGCCGCCCTGTTCCCGGTGGAGATCATCAGCCGGATGCTGGGCGTGCCCGAGGGCGAGCGCCAGCAGATCCGCCACTGGCTCGACCTGTCGCTGCACCGGGAGCCCGGCCGGCTCGACCCCACGCCGGAGGGCATGACCGCCATCCTGGAGCAGGCCGTCTACTTCCTGGAGCTGGCGGCCGAGAAGCGGCGGCACCCGGGCGACGACATGCTGTCGCGCCTCACCCAGGTGACCGTCGACCGCGGCGACGGCGTCGAGACCGGCCTGTCCGACGAGGAGATCGCCGGGTTCGCCGGCCTGCTGGGCGGCGCCGGCGCCGAGACGGTGACGAAGCTCGTCGGCAACGCCGTGGTCCTGTTCCACCGGCACCCCGAGCAGTGGCGCAAGGTGGTCGAGGACCCGGCGAAGCTCCCGCCGGCCGTCGAGGAGGTCCTCCGGTACTGGCCGCCGTCGCAGTACCAGGGGCGCTTCTCGATGGAGGACCGGACCTTCGAGGGCGGCACGATCCCCGCCGGGCACCCGGTGCTGCTGATCACCGGGGCGGCCACCCGCGACCCCCGGGCGTTCGAGGACGCCGACACGTTCGAGATCGACCGGCCGCCGGCCGTGTCGATCGGGTTCGGCCACGGGGTGCACAGCTGCCTGGGCGCGGCGCTGGCCCGGCTGGAGAGCCGCATCGCCCTGGAGGAGATCGCCAAGCGGTGGGCGCGGCTGGAGGTCGACGAGTCGGGCCTGCGCCGGGTCCACATGTCGAACGTGGCCGGCTACTCGCACGTGCCGGTGACGGCGATCGCGCGCTGACGAACACGAAATTGGGTGATTTTCGGGGGCTCTACCCCCGAAAATCACCCAATTTCGGCGGTCTGCTCGACGTTCATCAGGCGGGCGAGGTTGCCGCCCATGATCTTGCGCACGGCCTCGTCGGGCAGGCCGGTGAGCTCGTCGGTGTAGCTGGCCGGATCGGCCAGGCCCTCCGGGTGGGGGTAGTCGGAGCCGAACAGGACGTGGTCGACGCCGATGAGGTCGGCCAGGGCGCCGAGGTCCTCCTCCCAGAACGGGCTGATGTAGATGTTGCGCTTGATGACGTCGACCGGGTGCTCGGCGAAGTCGTGCGGCAGCTTCTTGTAGGCGTCGGCGATGTTGTCGAGCAGCGGCCGCACCCAGCCGCTGCCGTTCTCGATCACCGCCACCTTCAGCTGCGGGAAGCGGGACAGGGCGCCGTGGCACACCAGGGCGGCGACCGCGTCCTCGATGGGCCGCCACTGCATCAGCGACCGGAACGCCTGCGGCTGGAACGGCAGCATCTCGTTGTCGGTGCCCAGCCAGTCGTTGACGTAGCGGTCGTAGCCGCTGTCGGAGCTGTGCATGCCGACGAGGACGTCGTGCTCGACGACCTTCTCCCAGAACGGGTCGAACTCGGGGAGGCCGAAGCTGCGCGAGCCCCGGTAGCCGGGGACGGGCGCGGGCCGGATCAGCACGGCGCGGGCGCCCCGCTCGACCACCCACTCCAGCTCCTCGATGGCCTTCTCCACGATGGGCAGCGTGATGACCGGTGTGGTGAAGATGCGATCCTCGAAGTCGAACCGCCAGGTCTCGTAGAGCCACCGGTTGAGCGAGTGGATGACGGCGTGGAGCATCTCGGGGTCGTCGCGCATCCGCTCCTCGAGGAGGCTGGCGAGCGTCGGGAACATGAGGGCGCGGTCGATGCCCTGCTCGTCCATGAGCTCGACCCGGGGCTCGGGCGCCCGGTAGGCGGGGATCGACCGCATCGGCTCGCCGAAGATCTCGCGACGGCTCTTGCCCTCGGGGTTGCCGTGCCGGAAGAAGTCCTCCATGGCGCCGGGGCGGGCGACGACGTCGAAGGTGGGGTTGGGGATGTACTCGCTGATGCGACCCCGCACGACGATCTTCGTGCGTCCCCGGACCTCGACGTAGTCGACCGCGTGCTTGTACCGGTCCGGGAGGAACTTCGTGAGCGCCTCCCGTGTCTCGTACAGGTGGTTGTCGGCGTCGAACACGGGGAACTCACACCTTCTGCCCATGTCAGCGACAGTAGGACTAACTAACAGTCGGGTCAACTTATTCGGCAGTGTCCGCTGCTAGCGGCGCTTTCGCCTCGCGACAGACCTAACATCTGTGTCACACTGAGCGCCGAGGGGAAGGCGAGCGGGAAGGGGGGACGATGACCGCCGTCATGCAGGGAGTCCGGGTCCTGGAGGTGGCCGAGCACACCTTCGTGCCGGCCGCGTCGGCGCTGCTGGCCGACTGGGGCGCCGAGGTCGTCAAGATCGAGCACGTCGAGCGCGGCGACGCCATGCGCGGCCTCGCGTCCAGCGGCCTGGCCGTGATGGGCACCACCGTGCACGTGCTGTTGGAGCACTCCAACCGCGGCAAGCAGAGCCTCGGCCTCGACCTGAGCGCACCCGAGGGGTTGGAGATCCTCTACAAGCTGGCCAGGACCTGCGACGTGTTCCTGACCAACAAGCTCCCCTCGGTCCGGCGGAAGCTGCGGATCGACGTGGAGGACATCCGGGCCCAGAACCCGGACATCGTCTACGTGCGCGGCACCGGCCAGGGCGCCCGCGGGCCCGAAGCCGACCGCGGGTCCTACGACTCGCTCGCCTACTGGGCCCGCGCCGGCGTGGCGATGGGGGTCAAGCACACCGAGGACGAGGACGTCCCCGTGCCCCCGGCGCCCGCGTTCGGGGACTCCATCGGGGCCATGACCATCGCCGGCGGGATCATGGGCGCCCTCTACCACCGCGAACGCACCGGCGAAGCCACCACCGTCGACGTCTCCCTCCTCGGCGTCGGCCTCTGGTCGATGGGCGCCGCCCTCGCCCTCAGCCTCCAACACGACGTCGGCTGGGCGCCGCCACCCCGCGACCAACCCTCCGGCAACCCGCTGACCGGGACCTACCGCACGGCGGACGGGCGCTTCGTGGCGCTGGCGTGCCTGCAGGCCGGCAAGTACTGGGCCGAGGCGTGCGAGGTGCTCGGCATCCCCGAGCTGGCCGACGACGAGCGCTTCGCCGACGCCGCGTCGATCTACGCCAACGCCGCGGCGGCCATCGACGCCGTGCGGGCCGCGTTCGCCGCCCGCACGGCCGACGAGTGGAAGGAGCGGCTGGCGTCGTTCTCCGGCCAGTGGGCGATGGTGCAGGACACGCTCGAGGCCGCCGCCGACCCCCAGACCGTGGCCAACGGCTACGTCGTCGACAGCGCCACCGCCGACGGCACCCCCTTCCGCCTCGCCGGCGCCCCCGTCCAGTACGGCGACGAGCCGACCCCGACCCGCCGGGCGCCCGAGTTCAACGAGCACGGCGACGAGATCCTCGCGAGCCTCGGGCTCGACACCGACACCGTCCTCGACCTCAAGCTCAAGGGGGTCGTGGCGTGAACTCCGACCGGAGCGACAGGAGCCACCGCATGTTCGACGCGTTCAGGTACGACGGGAAGCGGGCCCTCGTGGTCGGCGGGGCGACGGGCATGGGGGCCGCCGTCGCCGAGCTGGTCCAGGACGCCGGCGCCGAGGTCATCGTGATGGACCGGGCCGAGATCACCCTCGCCGGCGTCAAGGCCGTCCAGCTCGACCTGGCCGACACGGCGTCGATCGACGCGGCGGTGGCCGAGGTCGGCGCCCCGGTGCACGCGGTGTTCTCCTGCGCCGGCGTCGCCGACGGCACGCCCGGCATCGAGCGCATCAACTTCCTCGGCCACCGCTACCTCATCGAGCGGCTGCTCGAGGCCGACCGGCTGCCCCGCGGCTCGGCGATCGGCATGATCTCCTCGGCGGCCGGGCTCCCCTGGCAGGTGAACCTGCCGCAGCTCCTGGCGTTCCTCGACATCACCGACATCGACGAGGCCGCCAAGTGGTGCGTCGACAACGGCCGGGCCGACTACATGTGGAGCAAGCAGGCCATCAACGCCTACGTCGCCCGGGAGGCGTTCCCGCTGGCCAAGCGGGGCATCCGCATCAACGCCATCCTCCCCGGCCCCACGAACACCCCGCTCGCCCAGGCCAACGCCGAGCTGTGGCTGTCCTTCGGCGCCGACTACCGCGAGGAGATCGGCGTCGGCCCGTCGACGCCGCTGGAGCAGGCCTACCCGCTGGTGTTCCTGTGCAGCGACGCCGCCGCCGGGGTCACCGGCGTGACGATGATCACCGATGCCGGCTACTGCGCGGCCGGCGTCACCGGGTCGTTCCCGCCGGCGCAGCCGGCCATCGAGTTCCTCTCCACGTTCGCCTACCCCAGCGAGGAGTCATGACGACCGATTCCCCTGCCACCGCGCCCGCGACGAACGGCTCGACCGACCTGCCCGAGGTCCACCCCGAGACCCGCATGCTGATCGACGGCGAGCTGGTCGAGGCCGCCTCGGGTGCCACCTTCGAGAACGTGAACCCCGCGACCGAGCAGGTCGTCGGCTCGGTGGCCGACGGGGGTCGGGAGGACGTGGCGCGGGCGATCGCCGCCGCCCGCCGGGCGTTCGACGAGACCGGCTGGTCGAGCGACCACGCCTTCCGGCAGCGCTGTCTGCTCCAGCTCCAGGAGGCGCTGGAGGCCGAGCGGGAGGAGCTCCGGGAGCAGCTGGTGCAGGAGGTCGGTTGCCCGCGGATGACCACCCGGGGCCCGCAGCTCGACGCCCCGCTGGAGCACGCCCTGCGCTACCCGGCCAAGCTCATCGACGAGTACCCCTGGGAGACCGAGCTGCCCGACGCGCCCGACCTCATGGGCGCCGTCAACACCCGGCGGATCTGGAAGGAGCCCGTCGGGGTGGTGGGCGCGATCGTCCCCTGGAACTTCCCGTTCGAGGTGACGATCAACAAGCTCGCCCAGGCCCTCGCCACCGGGAACACCGTCGTGCTGAAGCCGGCGCCGGACACGCCGTGGAACGCCACGCTGCTGGGCCGGCTGATCGCCGAGCGCACCGACATCCCCGCCGGCGTCGTCAACGTGGTGCCGTCGTCCGACCACCTGGTCGGCGAGGAGCTGACGCTGTCGCCGCTCGTCGACATGATCTCGTTCACCGGCTCCACCGCCGTCGGCCAGCGGATCATGGAGAAGGGCGCCGCCACCATGAAGCGGGTGTTCCTGGAGCTGGGCGGCAAGTCGGCCACGGTCGTGCTGGACGACGCCGACCTCGACACCGCGCTCATGACCGGCCTCGCCGTGTGCTTCCACGCCGGGCAGGGCTGCGCGATCCCCACCCGGATGCTCCTGGCCCGGTCGCGCTACGACGAGGGCGTCGAGAAGCTGACGACGTTCCTCGGCATGGCCCCCTACGGCGACCCGCAGCGGGAGGACGTGATGATGGGCCCGCTCATCTCGGCGAAGCAGCGCGAGCGGGTGGAGGGCTACATCGCCAAGGGCGTCGAGGAGGGCGCCACGCTGGCCCTCGGCGGTGGGCGACCCGCCGACCTGCCCACCGGCTGGTACGTGGAGCCGACGCTGTTCGTCGACGTCGACAACTCGATGACGATCGCCCAGGAGGAGATCTTCGGGCCGGTGCTGGTCGTCATCCCGTTCGACGACGACGAGGACGCCGTCCGGATCGCCAACGACAGCCGCTACGGCCTGGCGGGCGGGGTCCACTCGGGCTCGCTGGAGCGCTCGCTCGCGGTCGCCCGCCGCATCCGGGCGGGGATGGTCGGCGTCAACGGCGGCAACCCCTACGGGGCCGACCTGCCGTTCGGCGGCTACAAGTTCAGCGGCATCGGCCGCCAGAACGGCGTCGCCGGCTTCGACCAGTACCTGGAGACGAAGTCGGTCGCCTGGCCGGCGTGACCCCTCCGGCTCCGGCCACCCTTCGAAGCCGCCCCCGAACGGGGGAGCTCGGCTCCCCCGGCCCGCGGGCAGGTTCGGCGCGCACGCGTCAGCCGGCCCCGACCCACACCGTCTTCAGGTTGCAGAACTCCCGGATCCCGGCCGCGCTCAACTCCCGCCCGTAGCCCGACCGGCGCACGCCACCGAACGGCAGCTGCGGGAACGACGTGGTCATCCCGTTGACGAACACCGCCCCCGCCCGCAGGTCGGCCACGAACCGGGCCTGCTCGTCGGGGTCGTCGGTCCAGGCGTTCGACCCCAGGCCGAACGTCGTGGCGTTGGCGACCGCGATCGCGTCGTCGATCCCGTCGACCCGGAACACCGACGCCACCGGCCCGAACGCCTCCTCGTGGTACAGGCGCATCGCCGGGGTCACGCCCGCCACCACGGTCGGCGGGTAGAACCAGCCGGGCCCCGGCGGCCGCACACCGCCGCACAGCACGTCGGCCCCGTGCCCCACGGCGTCGACCACCAGCGCCTCCACAGCGTCGCGGCCCTGCTCGGTGGCCAGCGGCCCGACGTCGGTGGCCGGGTCGAGCGGGTCGCCCACCACCAGCGCCTTCATCCGGGCCACGAACGCCTCGGTGAACCGGTCGTAGACGGCGTCGTGCACGACGAACCGCTTGGCGGCGATGCACGACTGGCCGTTGTTCTGCACCCGGGCCGTCACCGCCACCTCGGCGGCCTTCTCGACGTCGGCCGACGGCATCACCACGAACGCGTCGCTGCCGCCGAGCTCCAGCACCGTCTTCTTGATCTCGTGCCCGGCGACCGACGCCACCGCCTGCCCGGCGCCCTCGCTGCCGGTCACGGTGGCCGCCACCACCCGCGGGTCGCGCAGCACCGCCTCCACCTGACCCGACCCGATCAGCAGCGTCTGGAAGCAGCCCTCGGGGAAGCCGGCCCGGCGAAACAGGTCCTCCAGGTAGAGCGCGGTCTGGGGGACGTTCGACGCGTGCTTCAGCAGGCCCACGTTCCCGGCCATCAGCGCCGGCGCCGCGAACCGGACCACCTGCCACAGCGGGAAGTTCCACGGCATCACCGCCAGCACCGGGCCGAGCGGCTCGTAGCGGGCGTAGGCCCGGACCGCGCCCACCTGGGACGGGTCGTCGAGCGGCTCGTCGGCCAGGTGGCCCTCGGCGTGGTCGGCGTACCAGCGCATGGCCATGGCGCACTTGGCCGCCTCGGCCTCGGCCGCCGGCAGCGTCTTGCCCATCTCGGTGGTCATCGTGCGGGCGATCGACGGCCGGTCCTCGTCGAGCAGGTCGGCGGCGGCCCGGAGCCATCCGGCCCGCTGGTCGAAGGTCGTGCGGCGGTACGCCTCGAAGGTCGCCGCCGCCCGGGCCAGGCGCTCGTCCACCTGGTCGGTGGTCAGGGGCTCGAAGGTCTGCAGCACCTCGCCGGTGGCGGGGTTCAAGGTCTGGATCGGCACGGGATCTCCTCGGGACGGACGGGACGGGCGGTCCGGTGTCGGGGCGGGGGCGGCGGCCCGGCCACCGGCGGCCCGGCCACCGGCGGTCCCGGCCGCCGTCGACGACGACGGTCACGGTCTGCCCGGTCACATACCTACCCGCGTCGCCGACCGGTCAGAGGACCGCCCGCGTCGTCGTCGCCCACGGACGTGCAGGACGAACGCCAGAGCCGGAACGCCATGCGCACATCCCCCGAACCTGCCCCCGAACCGGGGAGCGATCTCCCGGCTTCGGGGCAGGTTTGCCGTAAGTTGGTGTACGCACATTGGGTGTACACTGCTGGCGTGAGCAAGACCGAGCGCCTCAACATCCGGGTCACGGAGGAGCAGCTCGCGCTGCTGAAACAGGCGGCGGCCGCCAACGGGCAGACCGTGTCCGACTACGTCCTCAGCCACGTCCTGGCCGACGCCCGGGACGACCTGACCGACCGGCGGCTCTTCTCCCTCGACGCCGCCGAGTGGACCGAGTTCACGTCCCGGCTCGACCGACCGCCGACCCCGAAACCCGAGCTCGAGGACCTGCTCGCCCACCCCACCCCCTGGGCCGACGCGGAGGGCGAAGTGGCTCCAGGAGGCCGGGCGTCGGCCGCGACCCGACGTGCGTCCACGCCTCGGCGCGGCTACGGCGACCACGTCGCCTTCGTCGTCGGCACGGGCGGGTCACAGATCTGGGTGTCGGCCGACGCGATCCCCCGCGAACGGCTGCCCGGGGTCCTGCGTGCGGCGCAGCCCGACTTCACGGACCGGCTGATCGAGCTGCTGGAGTCGGTCGGCGTGGCCGGCGTGGAGGACGACGATGTTCCTGCCGCCCGAGCCGATTGACGCCGCCTTCGACACCGCCACCTTCGAGTGCGGCGAGCCGGCGCTCGACCGGTGGCTGCGCCGGCACGCCGTCGCCAACCAGGTCACCGGCCGCTCCCGGACGTTCGTGGTCCGCGCCGTCCCCGACGGGCGGATCGCCGGGTTCTACTGCCTCAGCACCGCGGTCGTGGAGTTCGCCCAGGTCACCGCGCGCGTCGCCGCGGGGCTCCCCCGCCACGAACCGGTGCCGGCCGTGCTGCTGGGCCGGCTGGCGGTCGACCGGAAGCACCAGGGCCAGGGCCTGGGCCGAGCCCTGGTCGCCGACGCCATCCGCCGGACCTTCGGCGTCATCGCCGCCAACGCCGGGGTCCGGGTGCTGCTCGTCCAGGCGAAGAACGAGCGGGTGCAGGACTTCTACCTCCGCCTCGGCTTCGAGGCGTCGCCCACCGACCCGCTCCACCTCCTGCTCCTCCACCAGGACGTCCCCACCGACCCCTCCTGTAGCGCCGCGCCTGGGCGCCGACCGATGAGTCACCGCCCGTCGCGACGTTCTACATCGCGATGAGCGAGACCAAGCACTTCGACATCGAGGTCAGCCGGGTGATCGACGCGCCGCCGGCCGCGGTCTTCCAGGCGTTCACCGACGCCGACCGGTTCGCCGGGTGGTACGGGCCGCCAGGGTTCCCCGCGGCGCGGGACACCGTCGAGATCGACCCGCAGGTCGGCGGCACGATGCGGTTCACGATGGTCGCCGACGGCAATCCGTCGCTGCGGTCGGGGACGACCGGGCGGTTCACCGAGGTGGAGGCCGACCGGATCCTCGAGTGGACCCAGACGTGGGACGGCGTGCCCGGCCAGGACGGCCCGTGGGAGAACCTCCTGCGGGTCGAGCTGACCGACGACGAGGACGGCGGCACCCGGGTCGTGGTCCGGGAGGGCCCCCACGCGCCGGGGACGACCGACATGGGCCGGCAGGCCTGGGAGGCGATGCTGGCGAAGCTGGCGGCAGCCCTCGAGCCCTGACCGCCGGCCGGTCGTCGAGCGGGCGTGGCCGGGGGTCAGTGGCCCCGAGGGGTCAGAGGGCCCGTCGCTCGTCGGCGGGGACCGCGCCCCGGAACGGCCGCACCATCGCCTCCACGGTGAACGACGCCACCAGCGTCCCCTGCTCGTCGTGCACCCGGCACTCGGCATGGGTCATGCCGTCGCCCGCGAACGTCGACCGGTGGTGGAAGCCCAGCCACTCGTCGGCCCGCACGTCGGTGTGCAGCGACAGGGTGACGGCGTTGATCGCCGTCGAGATCGTCCGGTGGGCCTGGTGCTGCCCGATCCCGGCGTGGGGCCGGAGCGCGGCGGCGATCGGCAGGTGGCCGGTGAAGTGGGCCAGGAGCCCGGCGTGCAGGTACGGGTCGTCGGCGGGGACGACGCCGGGCCGGTGGCGGACCCAGGCGTCGAGCTCGGGCGGGCCGACCGGGGCGTCGGGGTCGCCGGTGTAGGCGCCGTCGACGATCCGCACGTCCTGACCCGTGACGCCCATGTCGTAGGGCTCGCTGCGGGCGTCGAGCGGGCCCGGGCGGCCGGCCGGGGGTGGCTCGCCGTGCCGGACGACGCCGGGCGCCATCGCGTCGAGCAGCAGCGTCCCGGTGGCGATGTGCCGCTCGCCCTGGTGGACCTGGACGGCGAGGGTGGTGAAGGTGCGGCCGGCGGTCAGCTCGTCGAGCCCGAGGGTGAGGGGTTGGAGGGCGTCGGCGGGCCGGAGGAACACGAGGTGGGCCGCCACGGCCCGGCGGCCGGGGGCGTGACGGCCGGCGGCGACGATCGACTGGCCGAGGATCTGGCTGCCCTCGACCACCGGTCGCCGCCAGTCGGCGCGGGCGGCGGTGACGAACCGCGGGCGGCCGCTGCGGGCGTGGTCGGCGTCCTCGGCGTCCTCGGCGGCCTCGGCGGCCTCGGCGGCCTGGTCGGCCTGGTCGGGCCGGACGTCGAGCAGGTCGACCAGCTGCGTGGCGTCCCCCCAGGTGGGGAACCGCTTCACGGTCGTCTCGCCGGCCACGTCGTCGTCGACCTCGATCCGCACCCGGTGGTGGTCGAAAGCGACCCGGTCCCCGGGCCCCGCACGGACGAGGTCGGCGGGCACCTCGTCGACCTTCACGT
>DATCLV010000756.1:0-3483 GCA_036563745.1 Acidimicrobiales bacterium
GCTCGGTGAGGAGCGCTCGGACCGGCTTCTCGCCGAGGGCCCGCCACTGAGGCGCCGCGAGCGCGGCACCGGCGGCCTGCCGGCGGTGGTGCCCAAGCACAGAGGCCGCACCGGTGCCGGCGAGCCGTGGCCAGCTGCTGAAGTCGAGGTACAGCGGGTCGTCGTAGACGACCTCGGCCGGCCCGAACCAGCATGCGTTCACCCAGACGACGGCGTGGAGAGCCTCGGCATCCACGCCCAGCGGGTCGCCGATGACGGGCAGCGGGGATCCCTCGTCGAGACGGGACACCAGGCCGCACGCCGCCACGAGGGGATCTACAGGAGTCTCCGCTGTTGTCCGTTGGTCGACCGCCATGACGCTCACAGTACCGGCTGTTGCGAGCACGCCGAGTGACGGTTCTGTCATCCAGCGGCCTACTGAGGCATGAATCGTGACGGCTTCGACGACGTCGAGTTGGTAGTGCTGCTGGTCGGGCTTCTGTCCGGCGTCGTCATCCTGGCCGTCTGGCTCGGAGCCGACCTGGCGCTCGTGGTGGTCGGCCACGCTCCGACCGCGCCGATCGAGCAAGCGGGCTCGGCCGTGGTCCGGCTGTCGGGGACAGTGACTGACCCCGCTCGGGCGTGGAGCGAGCCGACCGCCAGCCGACTGCCCGGTCCAACCATCTACTGGCCGTGCACGGCGACGGTCGCCACCGGGCTGGGCGCCGCCGCTGGAGCGGGGTGCCGGTGGTGGCCATGGCCGAGGGTCGGCACGGCCCAGCGCCGGCCTCTCGGGGTCGATGCCCGGCCTCGGTTCGCCGACGCACGTGATCTCGCCCCGCTGATCGTCCGCCAACCGGAGGGCGGCCGGTTCGTCTTCGCCCGGATGGGCCGCCACCTGCTGGCCACGGAGGCGCGCCAGGCCGACGACGCGCCGCAGGGCAAGCGTCGCTCGGCGGCATGGCGTCGGTCGTCGCCTCGGTGGGGCAACCGGGGAGCGCTGGCGCTGATCGGTCCGTCGCAGTCGGGCAAGACGACGGCGGCCGTCGCCGGCATCCTCGACTGGCAAGGCCCGGCGGTGCTGTCGTCGGTGAAGGCCGACCTCCTGGCCCCGACGGCGGGCTGGCGGTCGCGCCAGGGCGAGGTCCGGGTCTACGACCCGACCGGCACGACGGGCACCGAGGCGGTCCGGGCCGCGTGGTCGCCGGTGAGCCAGGCCGCCACCCCGCTGGGCGCCCAGCGGGCGGCGCGGGCGCTGTGCGACGCCGCCCCCAAGGGGAACGTCGAGGGCGGGCTCGACTTCTGGCTGGCTCAGGCCGAGATCCTTCTGTCGGGCCTGCTGTTCGTCGCCCACCACACCCGCAGCGACATGGGCACCGTGTGCGAGTGGGTCCTGACCCAGGATCGCCCGAGCGACCTCGGAACCGGCGTCGTCCGCACCGCCCTCGAGATGCTCCACGCCCACGAGGACGACGGCGTGGCGCTCGGGGCCCGGGACGCGTCCCGCGGGCTACATGCCGTGTGGGAGATGGAGGACCGGACCCGGTCGTCGATCTACGCCACGGCGCAGACCGTGGTGTGGCCGTGGTCCGAGACCGGTGTGGCGACGTCGTCGGGCGGCGAGAGCGTCGACCTGGCGTGGCTGCTGTCGGGCAGCAACACCGTCTACCTCTGCGCCCCGCTGGAGGACCAGCGCCGCCTTGCCCCGGCGTTCGGTGGGCTGCTGAACGACCTCATCGCCCAGGCGTACCGCCACGTCGCCGCCACCGGGCGTCCGCTCGACCCGCCCCTGCTGATCGTGATCGACGAGGCCGGCAACACTCCGCTGCGGGCGCTCCCCGAGTACGCCTCGACGCTGGCCGGGATCGGCGTCCTGCTGGTGACCATCTGGCAGTCGCTCGCCCAGATCGAGGCGACCTACCAGCGCCAGGCCGACACGATCCTCACCAACCACCTCACCAAGGTCTTCTACGCCGGCCTGTCGGACGGGGCGACCCTGCGCTACATCCAACAGGTCCTGGGCGACGCCGAGGTCGAGACCCGCTCGCGGTCGAGCGCCGAGCGGTTCGGCAGGGCGTCGATCCAGCTCGCCACGACCCGCTCGGGGATGGCGCCGCCCCACGCCCTGCGCCAGATGCGGCCAGGCGACGCCCTGCTCCTCCACGGCACTCTGCCACCGGCGCACGTCAGGACCCGGCCGTACTACCGGGATCGCCTCCTGCGGCAGCGGGCGGGCCTGGCCATCGCGTCGCCCGAGGTCGAGCCGGCGCCTCGCACGCTCCTGGGCGCAGCGACGGCGGCCACCGAGCCCGACGGTGGTGAGCGCTGATGGGGCCCTTCCTGGTCTTCGAGGACGTCCCGACCTCACGGCCGGTGCCGGAGGGGTGGCTGGTGAAGCCCTTCGGCGACTGGGATGGCCACGCCGCCGCGCTCGCCTACGACCCACGGCGCTTCCAAGTGATGCTGGCCGTAGGCGTGAGGTGGGCCGACATCGACCGCCGGCAGGGCCGCCACGTCGACACGACGCGGGCGCTCACCGCAGCAGGGTGGGCGCCGTTCAGCGTCGACCATGCCAACGGCCGCTCGCTGTGGGTGCGCGACCTGCGGGCGGTCGGGCTGGGCAACCCAAGGCCGACAGAGGCGGTCGGACGGGCCGGGCGGCAGCCCATCGGCCTGGAGCGGTGAAGGCAGGAGTACGGTTGTGTCGCGCGGTCGGAGCGCCCGCCACCAGGTCGAGACCGTGCAGCTCGCTCTGTTCGACCCCGTGCTCCCTCCAGATGAGGCCGGTGTCGTGCCGGCGAAGGAGGTCGAGACCGATGAACAAGTACGGCCGGATGATGCTGGACCACTGCCGCCGGTTCCGCCCGGACGTCCTCGAGGAGATCGCCGACGCGGCGACGTTCTTCGCCGAGGCGGGCGAGGAGACGGAGGCGGCGATCGTGCTGCTGCGGGACGAGATCCTGGCCCAGGAGCCTCAGGATCCGGACCCGGAGCAATACCGGGTCCGCAGCTACCAGGCGTTGCGGACGGCCGAGGAGGTCGTGCTGGCGGACCATCCCCTGCTGGCGGCGTCGGAGGACGAGGCGGAGCCGGAGGTCGATCCCGAAATGGCGGCGTACTACCGCCGGCTGGCGGAGATCGACGACGCGGTGGAGGAGGCAGACCGGATCCTGCGGTCGCCCACGACGTAGGGACCGGCGGGGGTCGCGACGCCCGGCCCGCAGCGTTCCGACCGGCCAGCCAGGCCGACCTCGCCCCGGCCGGCGTCGCGTCGAAGCTCCGCGCCAACGTCGCTGCACTGGAGATGCTGGACCGCTGCCGACGGGAGGAGCGGTGGGCGACCCCGGACGAGCAGGCAGTGCTGGCCCGATGGGCGGCGTGGGGAGCGATCCCGCAGCTCTTCAACGAGTCCGTCGCCGACCATGCCGACAGTCGTGCCCGGGTGCGTGAGCTGCTCGGCAGCGACGAGGCGTGGGAGGCGGCCCGCACCACGACGCTGAACGC
>DATCLV010000472.1:0-5111 GCA_036563745.1 Acidimicrobiales bacterium
GTCGTAGCCGGGCTCGTAGCCGGGGGCCACCGGCGCGGTGGGCCCGGTCGGCGGGGCGAAGGCCGAGTGCGGCTGGGTCGGCTCGCCGACGTAGGGGTCCGCGGGCTCCGGGTCGGGCCCGGGCGGGTAGGCGCGGTCGTACGGGCTGCGCCGCCCGGGGCGGGCCTGGGGCGCCTCGAACGCCGGGTCGTAGGGCGACTGGTGAGGTCGGCGGGGCGCCAAGGTGGCGTCGTCGTCGTAGCCCGGGCTCAGGTGCGGCGCCAGGGGGATGCCGCCGGTCTCGGTGGGCGGCGGCATCGGCGCGGCCCGGCGCGGGCCCGCACCGGGCCCGGTGGGCGCGGCGGGGGCGGGGCGGGTCCAGTCGCGGCGCTCGCCGGGGAGCGCCGGCTCGTCCCAGCGGCGGCGCTCGGTCGGCTGCGGCCGGGCGGGTCGGGCGCCGGGTGCGGCGCCCGGGCCGGGTCGTGCCACGTCGGGCGCGCCGCGCGGGTCGTCCCACCGGCGGGCACCGGGGCCCGGGCCGGGTTGGGACAGGTCGGGGGCGCCGCGCGGGTCGTCCCAGCGGCGGGGCGCGGGCTCACCGGGCGCGGGGGCAGGGTCGTCCCAGCGGCGTTCGCCGGGCCGGTGCTCGGAGTCGTCGTAGGCGGGGTCGACCTCGTCCCACGATTGCTCCGGCGGGGGCTGGTAGCCACGGCCGGCCCCAGGGTCGCCTCTCCGGCCACCGCCGCCCGGAGGACGGCGCCGGCCCAACCTGGGATCGTTCGTGGCGCGCCGCGCGTTCGTCAGAGTCCCTCCAAGTCGCCCGAAGCTCTCCCCAGGAATCAACAGCAGCAGCGGGGAGGAAAAGCAGACTACTGAACGCGCGCGTCAGCCACCAGGACGCCCGGCCGATTCCTCTCCCTCGACCGCTCCCTCGACCGCGCTCGCCAAGGGCCTGACCTGCACGCCATGGCACCGGACGCACAGGACAGGCCCTAGCCTCACCTGTCGTGCCGCGCTGGACCGACAACCACTGCCACCTCGGTTGGGACGACGACGCCGTACCCCATGACGACGCGGTCGACGCCCAGATCTCCGCGGCCCGCGAGGCGGGCGTCGAGCGGCTGGTGACCGTGGGGACCGACGCCCGCCGGTCGGCCGAGGCGATCGCCGCGGCCCGGCGCCACCCCGGCGTGGTGTGGGCGACCGTCGGCCTCCACCCGCACGAGGCCCGGCACGGCCTCGACGGCCTGGAGGAGCTGCTCGCCGACCCCGCCAACCGGTCGTCGGTGGTGGCGGTGGGCGAGTGCGGCCTCGACTACCACTACGAGCACTCCCCCCGCGCCGACCAGAAGGCGATGTTCGCCGCCCAGATCGCGCTGGCCCACGCCCACGACCTGGCGCTCGTCATCCACACCCGCGAAGCCTGGGACGACACGTTCGCCATCCTCGACGCCGAGGGCGTCCCCGAGCGGACCGTCCTCCACTGCTTCACCGGCGGGCCCGACGAGGCCCGCGCCTGCCTCGACCGCGGCGCCTACCTCTCCTTCTCGGGGATCGTCACGTTCAAGGCGGCCGACGACCTGCGGGCCGCGGCGGCGCTGTGCCCGCTCGACCGGGTGCTGGTCGAGACCGACAGCCCCTACCTGGCGCCCGTGCCCCATCGGGGGAAGCGCAACCAGCCGGCCCACGTGCCGCTGGTGGGGGCGGCGGTCGCCGCGGCGATGGGCGTGCCGGTCGACGCGGTCGCCGACGCCAGCTGGGACAACGCCACCCGCGTCTACCGTCTCCCCGCCGCCTGACGTCACCAAATTGCGTCGATCGGGCCGCACATGTCGGCCTGATCAACGCAATTTGGGACGGGGGCCGGGGCGGGGAGGCTCGGCGACCAGAATGCGGGGGTGACGCTCAGCCCCCGGCAGGTGCGCGAACTGCTCGACGAGCACGGCCTCACGCCGAGCCGCGCGCTGGGGCAGAACTTCGTCGCCGACCCCAACACCGTCCGCCGCATCGCCGCCCTGGCCGAGGTGGGCCCCGGCGACCGGGTGGTGGAGGTCGGGCCGGGCCTGGGGTCGCTGACCCTGGCGCTGGCCGAGACGGGGGCGTCGGTGACGGCGGTCGAGGTCGACCGGCACCTGCTGCCGGCCCTGCGGTCGGTGGTCGAGCCGGTGGGGGTGCGGGTGGTCGAGGGCGACGCCCGGACCGTCGACTGGGCCGCGCTCCTCGGTGACGGTGACGGCGACGGCGGGGACGGCTGGGCGCTGGTCGCCAACCTGCCCTACAACATCGCCACGCCGCTGGTCCTCGACCTCCTGGCCGACGTGCCCGCCATCACCCGGATGCTCGTGATGGTGCAGCGGGAGGTGGGGGAGCGGCTGGCGGCCCGGGCCGGCGACGACGCCTACGGCATCCCGTCGGTGAAGGTCGCCTGGTGGGCCACCGCCAAGGTCGTGGGCCGGGTGCCGCCGACCGTGTTCGTCCCCCAACCCAAGGTCGAGTCCGCGCTGGTGCGGATCGTGCGGCACGGGTCGCCGCCGGTCGAGGGCGCGGCCGGCGTCGACCGGGGCCGGCTGTTCCGCCTCGTCGACGCCGGGTTCGGGCAGCGCCGCAAGATGCTGCGGCGGTCGCTGGCGGGGCTGGTCGACGCCGCGGCGTTCGCGGCCGCCGGCGTCCGTCCCGAGGCCCGGGCCGAGGAGCTCGACCTCGCCGCCTGGGTCCGGCTGGCCGCAGCGGCCACGATGGAAGGGTGACCACCCTCCTCGCCCCGGCCAAGCTCACCGTGTCGCTGCGCGTGGTGGGGGTGCGGCCCGACGGCTACCACCTGCTCGACGCCGAGATGGTGAGCCTCGACCTGGCCGACGAGCTGACGTTCGGCGACGGCGACGGGCTCACGGTCGAGGGGCCGGGCGGTCCCGGCGACCGGCCGCCGGGCGTCCCCGCCGACGCCGACAACCTGGTGAGCCGGGCGCTCGTCACCGTGGGCCGGACCGCGCACGTCCGCCTGGTCAAGCGCATCCCGGCCGGCGGCGGGCTGGGCGGCGGGTCGTCGGACGCGGCGGCGGTGCTGCGCTGGGCGGGCGTCACCGACCTCGGGATCGCCGCCAAGCTGGGCGCCGACGTGCCGTTCTGCCTGCACGGCGGGCGGGCACGGGTGACCGGCACCGGCGAGGTGCTCACGCCGCTGCCCTACGAGGCGCGGACCTACACCCTCGTGACACCCCCGTTCGGGTGCTCGACGCCCGCGGTGTACCGCGCCTGGGACGAACTGGGAGGACCGTCGGCCGACGGCCCCAACGACCTGGAGCCGGCGGCCCTACGGGTGGAGCCCCGCCTCGCCCGGTGGCGGGACGAGCTCGGGGACGCCACAGGGAGGACGCCCGTGCTCGCCGGCTCGGGGTCCACGTGGTTCGTCGAGGGAGCGTTCCCCGGCGAAGGTCGCGTGGTGGCCCGCACCGTGCCCGCGTACCAGGACGGCGGGTGAAGGGGTGCAGGCTCGACTTCGCCGGGGACGACGCTCAGGTCGGATTACTTGCCAGCAGCACGGCGTTGCCAGCGGGTGCGCTTCAGCATCTTCTTGTGCTTCTTCTTGCGCATCCGCTTGCGCCGCTTCTTGATCAGCGAGCCCATGAGGGCTGCCACCCTAGTCGACCCCCGACACCCGCCGACAAAGCCGCCGAACCGCACCGGACCCGGGGGTGAACGCCCGATCCGCTCGGCTCCTAAGCTGCGGGTTCCGATCCGGGGTAGTTCAGCTGGCAGAACAGTGGCCTTTGGAGCCATGTGTCGGAGGTTCGAGTCCTCCCCCCGGAGCTCGTGAGCGCGACGAGGGTCGACAAGTGGTTGTGGGCCGTGCGGGTGTACAAGACCCGGGGCGCGGCCACCGAGGCCTGCCGGGGCGGGCATGTGCGGGTCAACGGGGCGTCGGCCAAGCCCGCGACACCCGTGACCGTCGGCGACCGGGTCGAGGCCACCGGGCCCCGGGGCAAGCGGGTGCTCGAGGTGGTCGAGGTGATCGACAAGCGGGTCGGGGCGCCGGTCGCGGTCACCTGCTACCACGACCGCACGCCGCCGCCGACCCCGCAGGAGCAGGGCGGCACGCTGTTCGCCCGCGAGCGTGGCGCCGGTCGGCCCACCAAGCGGGACCGCCGGCAGCTCGACCGCTTCCGCGCCGGCCGCTGACCGGCGTCCCGGCGCGAGCGCCCGTGACCGGGGGCGCTACGACGACGGCAGGAACCCGAGCCGGGCGAGCGTCGCCCGGAACGGGGGGAGCAGCGGTAGGCCCGCGAGCTCCTCGGGCGTGGCCCAGCGGACGTCGGCGGTCTCCCAGTTCACGCCCGTCGGCAGCGGGAAGCGCTCCTCCACGTCGACGACCACCGTCCAGTACGACCAGCCGCCGTGGTCGTCCTCGTGGACCAGCGCCACTCGGTCGGGGGCCAGCGCCAGGCCCACCTCCTCCCGGAACTCCCGCAGCGCCGCCTCGACCGGCGTCTCGTCCCGGGTCAGCGCCCCGCCCGGCACCGCCCACGTGCCGCCCATGTGGGTGAGCTCCGACCGCAGCGCCACGAAGTAGGAGCACTGCCCGGTCCCGGGCTCGACGTGGCGGACCAGCAGCCCCGCGGCCCCGTAGAGGCCCCACCGGCGGGTGCCGTCGGGGAGCACGACGAAGCCGTCCCCCGAGAGGGGACCGTGCGTGCCGTGCGGGCCGGGCCCGCCGTAGGGTCGCTGACCAGCAGGAACACCACCCGCGTCCACCCGGGCACCCTACCGTCCCCGGGAAATCGCGTCGCAGCTGTGAATCCCGGCCGCGGCCGGGTGTCGGATGGGTGGAACCTGTTCACGACGACGAGGCGAACCCATGGCCGGTCGTCGACGGCGGCGTCGAGGTCCGGCCGCCGGCCGGGTGCGAGGTCCTGCAGGAGGGCGTGCCGTTCGACCCGCCCCGCCCCGGCGACGAGGGCGCCACCTGACCGGGCCGGCCGAGGACCGGGCGGGGGCGGCCATCCCCGACGACCGCCTGCGGCCCGTGTTCCCGTGCTGCGGTACCACTACCTCCCGGCCACCAAGGCCGACCTGCTGCACCGGCTCGGCCGCCGCGACGAGGCCGCCGCGACCGACCGGTCGGCGCTGGCCCTCAG
>DATCLV010000759.1:0-2660 GCA_036563745.1 Acidimicrobiales bacterium
CAGCTGCGGCTCCCCGTCGACGACGCCCTCGAGGCAGTTGACGTAGAGCCGGTCGGCGTCCTCGCAGCCGCTGGCGAACGTCCACCGACCGTCGATCCGGTAGCCGCCGCCCACCGGCGTCGCCGACCCCGAGGGACGGAAGACGCCCGCCATCCGGGTGTCGCCCCGCCCGAACAGCTCGTCGAACGTGGCCGGCGGGAGCCCGGTGAGGTCGAGCCAGCCGCCCCCGCCGATCAGCACGACCCACGCCAGCGAGGCGTCGGACGCGGCCAGCGCCTCGTACACCCGGAAGGCACCGACCGGGTCGGCGCCCAGCCCGCCGTGGCTGCGGGGGAGGAGCAGGCGGTAGCCGCCGGCCCGGGCGACGGCGTCGAGCAGGTCGCGGGGCACGCGCCGGGCGGCCTCGATCTCGGGGGCCCGGGCGGTGATCTCGGGCGCCAGGCGCCGCACGGCGGCGAGCGCCTCCTCGGGGGTCGTGACGGCGGCGGTCCCGGTGGCCTCGGCGGCCGCGGCCGCGGCCGGCCGGGTGGTCCCGGCGCGGTCGGTGGTGGTCACGACCGCACCTCCCCGTCCCGGCGGAGCATCGGGGCCTCGGCCGCGTGCCGGGCCCGCAGCTCCTCGTCCCAGCCGCCGTTGCAGTAGGTGAGGACCTCGGTGATCAGCCCGTCGCGGACCTCGCAGAGGTGCAGGCGGTGGGCCACCTCGACGCGGCCGTCGCCCACCTCGACGACCTCCTCCTGCTCGAGGACGAAGCCGGTCGCCGTGGGGACGAGCCGCAGGATCCTCGACGTCGTCGGCCCCTGGCTGATCGAGCGGAGCTGGTCGAGCAGCGCCCCGGCGCCCTGGAGCTGGAACCGCCACAGCGGCGGGAGGAGGTCGCAGAAGACGTCGGGGGCGAGGACGCCGTCGGGCGCCGTGAACGTCTCGAAGCACCGGCTGAACGCGGTGCCGAGGCGCTCGACCTCGGCCGGCGTGACGGTGGCCGCCATGGCGGGCTCGTGCTGTTGCGTGGTCATGGGGACACGGTGCGCCCCGACCCCCGGTCGCCACATCGCCCGCGCGGACCATCCGACCCGGCCGGCGGGCCCGGCCGCGTGGTCCGTTCAGACCATTCCGTCAGACCATTCCGTCCGACCAACCCGTCAGACCAGGCCGTGCTCGTAGGCGTGGGCGGTGGCCGCGGCCCGGGACGACACGCCCAGCTTCGTGAAGATGTTCTGCACGTGGCGGGCGACCGTGTGCGGGCTGACGATCAGCTCCTCGGCGATCGCCCGGTTGGTCTTGCCCGCCGCCACCAGCCGGAGCACCTGGCACTCCCGGTCGCTCAGCCCGGCCGCCTTCGCCCCCGCCACGACCCGGTCCCCGGCCCCGGTCGCGGTCGCGGCCTCGGCGGTCGCCGTACCGGCCCCGGCCCCGGCATCGGACCCGACACCCGCCGCCCCGCGCTCCCACCGCGCCAGCTCGGCCAGGGCCGGCCGCGCCCCGAGCCGTTCCAGGACCGTGCGGGCCGCGTCGAGCGCCAGGTCGGCGGCGTCGTGGTCGCCGAGCCCCCGGCACGCCCGGGCGACCCCGACCTGTGACCGCGCGCACTCGTACGGCATCCCCAGCGCCCGCCACGCCTCGCACGCCCGCCGCAGCGGCCCCAGCGCGGCGGCCGCGTCACCGCCCGCCAGCAGCACCACCCCCTGCGCCTGGTCGGCCATGGCCCGGGGGAGCGCGGCGTCGAGCCTCGTGGCCAGGGCGTCGAGCTCGCCGGCGGCCGCCCGCGCCCCGTCGACGTCACCGGCCGCCACCAGCACCTCCACCGCGGCGGCCAGCACCGTCGGGTGCTCGGGCCGCCCCCGGCCTTCGTCGACCATGCGCCGGGCCGCGGTGGCGGCCGCGTCCACGTTGCCCTCGGCCAGCCGCAGCAGGGCGAACCCCGGCACCGGCTCCATCCCGTGCCGGCTGGCGGCCCGGTACGCCTCCTCGGCCGCGGCCAGCTCGCCCCGCAGGCGGTGCAGCTCGCCCTGCTGGTAGAGCGCCATGCCGACGGCCGGGTGCGGCGGCTCGGACAGGTGGCGCCGGGCCCGCTCCGCCTCGGCGAGCGCCTCCGCCCACTCGCCGTGGGCCTGCAGGACCTGCGACCGGTGCACGAGGCTCTGCCCCCGGTAGGGGACGAGGTCGGGCTGGGCGGCGCACCAGTCGTGCAGGGCTCCGGTCCACTCGGCGGCCCGCCGCAGGTCGAAGACGGCCACGCAGGCGGCGATCACCGCGCAGTAGACGATGCCGGCCGGCACCGGCGACACCTCGCCGGTCGTCACCGCCACCATCGCCTCGTCGAGCGCCTTCAGCCCCGGCGCCACGTCCCCCTGCCGCACCATGGCTTCGCCGCGGCACAGCAGCCCCAGCGTCAGCACGTCGAGGTCGTCGTGCCGGCGGCCCAGGTCGACGATCTCGTCGGCCGTCGCGGCCGCCCGGGCGGTGTCGCCCTCCTCCATGGCGAACATGGCGACCGGGACCAGCAGGAGGCCCCGGGCGACGCTCTCGCCCCCGCCGGCCCGGACGTCCTCGGCCAGCCGCTCGGCGCGCGCCAGCCACCCGCCGCCCCGGGCCTCCTCGCCCCGCAGCAGCAGCCCGAACCCGAGCCAGAAGGCGCACCGCCCGGCGCGGTCCCGGTC
>DATCLV010000760.1:0-4134 GCA_036563745.1 Acidimicrobiales bacterium
GCGGCCAGGTGGCTCTCGGCCGAGTCGGCCCCGTCCCGCATGAAGCCGAGCATCTCCGTCCAGAAGGCGGAGTTGACGTCGCCCGGCAGCATGTCGGAGGCGTCGAAGCGTCCGGTGCCCTCCGCCAGGGCGGTGGTCAGCAGCTCCGACGAGTCCGCCAGGATGTCGTTGGCGTAGCAGTCGGGGCCGACGTTGATGTTGGGCGAGATGCGGGACGACGCCGCCTCGGCGCCCATGGCGCACTGGACCTCCTCGCCCATGAACTGGGTCAGGAAGTCGACGACCTCCTCACGGTTCCCGGCCGTGCCGACGACGGCGAACTCGCCGCCGAAGAGGATGTTGTCCTGGCCCTCCTCGATGGTCGGGAAGGGGAACCAGTCGTAGTCCACGCCGGCCTCGGCGTCCTCCGGGAAGAAGGCGTTGATGAACGAGGCCTGCCGGTGCAGCCAGCAGCCGGGCGGGTCGTTGAACATCGGCCCGGGGGCGTCGCCGAAGGCGATCGACGGGGTCTGGTCGGCCCCACCGAGCACGAAGCCGTCGGTGAACATGATCTCGCCCATGCGCTCGGCCGCGGTCACCACGGCCGGGTCGTCGAACGGGATCTCGTGGGCGACCCACTGGTCGTAGACATCGGTGCCCGCGGTGCGGAGCATGATGTCCTCCATCCAGTCGGTGGCCGGCCAGCCGGACGCACCGCCGCTCTCGAAGCCGACGCACCACGGGGTGCTCCCGTCGGCGACGATCTGCTCGCTGAGGGCGATCAGGTCGTCCCAGGTCTCCGGCACCTCGTAGCCGGCCTCGTCGAAGGCGGCCTTGGGGTACCAGATCATCGACTTCAGGTTGATGTTGGTCGGCAGGCCCCAGTGCTCGCCCTCGTACTCCGTCAGGCCGACGTAGTACTCACCGAAGAGCTCCTCGAGCTCGCCGATGTCGAAGCCGAGGTCCTCGAGGGACATGATCGTGCCGGCCTCGGCCTGCGCGATGACGCCGCCGGGCTGGGGCACGAGCGCGATGTCGAGGGTCTCGCCCTCCGCACGGATCGGGTACTGCTCCTCGAACTGGCCGGAGGCCTCGATCTCGACCGAGTAGTCGGCATCGATGGTCTCGTCCATCACCGCCTGGATGGCCTCGGCCTCCTCCGGCTCCATGGCGTTGAGGACGTTGACGGTGCCGACGTCCTCGAGGCGCTCGACGTCGCTACCGGTGTCGTCGCCGCCCTCCTCGGTCGAGGTCTCGTCGCTCGCCTCGTCGTCGTCGGAGTCGTCGGCACAGGCCGTGGCCGCCAACATGGTCAGCGACAGGCCGAGCGCGAACGCCGCCCGCCACCGCCGATTTCGCTGTCGTGTCATTGTCGGGTACTCCCCCTTATCTGGTGGAACACGGACCGCCGAGACCCCCGGAGGAGCCGTCACCCCCTCCCCCGTACCCGGTCCGGCGGTGGACCTGTCGTACTTCTGACGATCAGGTCGAGATCGAGCTCGTCGTGCGTGGTGCCGTCGTGACCCTCGGTGCCGAGCGCCTCGAGCAGTCGGGCGGCCGCGCGGCGCCCGCTCTCGTACAGCGGCTGGCGCACGGTGGTCAGCCCCACGTAGCTGGAGACCTCGATGTCGTCGAAGCCGACGACCGAGATGTCGTCGGGCACCCGGAGCCCGGCGGCCCGCACGGCCTCCAGCACGCCGAGCGCCTGCGTGTCGGACGCCGCGAACACGGCGGTGGGCCGGTCGGCGCGGAGCGCCAGCAGCTCCTCGGTGCGCCGGCGGGCGGTGCTGCGGACGTGGGGGCCGTGGCGGATGAGCTCGGGCCGCACCTCGACGCCGGCCGCCTCCAGCGTGGCGCGGTAGCCCTGCTCGCGCTCGACGCTGGACACGAAGCCGAGCGGGTTCGCGGGGTCGTCGCCGAGGAAGGCGATGCGCTCGTGGCCGAGGGCCAGCAGGTGGTGGGTGGCGATGCGGCCGCCCTCGACGTCGTCGGTCACCACCGTGGCCGCCACCTGGGTGTCCTCGGGTGGCCGGGCGTCGAGGAGCACCACCGGCACACCCGCCGCGGCCAGGCGCTCGAGGTCGCTGCTCGGCGGCGGTAGCGACATCACGAGGAGCCCATCGGCCCGGTCGCGGCGGGTGAGCGCGGCGAAGTGCTCGTCACGGTGGACGGGCGACTCGACGTTGAAGAGGACGAGGTCGTAGCGGCTGGTGTCGAGCTCGGCGACGACGCCCCGGAGCCGCTCGACGGCCGAGGCGTGGGTGAAGAACGGCACGACCACGCCGACGGTCTGGCAGCGGCCGCGGGACAGGCCCCGGGCCATCGGGTTGGGCCGGTAGTCGAGCTCCTCGATGGCGGCCAGGACCCGGGCGCGGGTGGCCGCGCTCACCTGGGGGCTGTCGTTGAGGACCCGCGACACGGTGCCCGCGCCGACGCCGGCCTTGGCTGCCACGTCGGCGATCGTCACCATGCGCGTCCCCCCTTCTCCCTGCACCGGCGGGCGGCCGGTCGGCGCGACCGGACACGCCCGCGACCTCACGATCACGGTGCCGTGGAAGCGCTTCCACGGCTGTCACCGCAAGGTAAGTCCCCCGAGAGGGAATGTCAATGGAATCGCTTCCAAACGTTCACGACCTCCGATCGAGGGCGCATCCCGGGGCGTGTGACGATCCCGCGACACCACCGGGATCTGCATCCCGCGAGGGCCCGCGAGGCATCTACGGTGACCAGTCCCCAGTCCGAGGAGTCCCGATGGAAGAGATCACCCGGTTGGCGAGACCCGACATCCTCGCCCTGCAGCCCTACAGCTCGGCGCGCACCGAGGGCGAGCAGCGGGTGGAGGTGTTCCTCGACGCCAACGAGAACCCGTTCCCCCCGTACCCCGGCAACACCGCCACCGAGGGGCTCAACCGCTACCCCGAGCCCCAGCCCGGCCACCTGCTCGACCTCTTCGCCGCCCACTACGGCGTCGAGCGCGAGCGGCTGCTGATCACCCGGGGCGCGGACGAGGCCATCGACCTCCTGGTGCGCGCCTTCTGCCGCGCCGAGCACGACGCGATCGTGGTGAACGACCCTGCGTTCGCCATGTACGAGATGTCGGCCAAGGTGCAGGGCGCCGCCGTGCGCCGCGTCCCGCTCGTGCCGTCACCGGAGGGCCGGTTCGACCTCGACGTCCCGGCCGTCGTCGCGGCGGCCGGGGCCGACGGCAGCGGCGACGGCGATGGGGGTGGCAGCGGCGGCGACGGCAGCGTGAAGCTCGTCTTCGTCTGCAGCCCGAACAACCCGACCGGCGGGCTGGCCCGGCGGGAGGACGTGCTGGCCGTGGCCGGCGCGCTGTTCGGCCGGGCGCTGGTGGTGGTCGACGAGACCTACGTCGACTTCTCCGGGCAGCCGTCGCTGGCCCGGGACCAGGACGAGCACCCCAACATCGTGGTGCTGCGGACGCTGTCGAAGGAGTACAGCCTGGCCGGCGAGCGCTGCGGGGTCACGATCGCCCACCCGGCCGTCATCGACCTGCTGGGCCGGATCCTGGCCCCCTACCCGCTGACCCAGTCGGCGATCCGGGCGGTCACGGTGGCCATGTCGCCGCCGGGGCTGGCCCGGGCCCGCGACCACATCCGCCAGCTGCTCCAGGAGCGGGCGGTGGTCGAAGACGTGCTGCGGGCGTCGCCGGGCGTCGAGCGGGTGTTCCCCAGCGACGCCAACTTCCTGCTGGTCCGCGTCACCGACCCGCCGCGCCTCATGGCCACCATGCACGCCGCCGGCGTGAAGATCCGCGACCGCAGCACGGTGCCGGGCATCGAGGGCTGCGTGCGCATCTCGATCGGCACGCCCGACGAGAACCAGCGGATGCTCGACGCCGTGGCCAAGTACGCGGCGACGCTCGACTGAGCCCGACGGCGTGCGGCGGCCGGCGCCCGATCAGCCGGCCAGGAAGCTGAGGCGCACCTCGCGGTCCGGGTTGTCGACGTTGGTGTCGACCAGCACGATCGACTGCCACGTCCCCAGCATCAGCCGGCCGCCCAGCACCGGCACGGTGAGGCTCGGCGCCACCAGCGCGGGCAGCACGTGGTCGGCGCCGTGGCCCGCCGAGCCGTGGCGGTGGGCCCACCGGTCGTCCCGGGGCAGCAGCTGGTCGAGCAGCAGGAGCAGGTC
>DATCLV010000761.1:0-6076 GCA_036563745.1 Acidimicrobiales bacterium
CCGACGCCGGCGCCCCCGACCCCACCGCCCCCGACCCCGACGCCGACGCCCCGGCCGATCCCGTCGCCGACGTCGACCAGCGGATCGAGCGGCTCGTGGCCGCGATCGAGGCCGGGACCCCCGCCGACCTCGTCGCCCCCCGGCTCCGGCAGCTCAAGGCGGCGCGCACGGCGCTCACCGGCCCCGAGCCGACCTGACGGCCCGCCCCGGCCGCCGCGCTCACGGAGCGGGGGAACGGGTGACCTCCACGCCCGCCGCGGCCAGGGCGGCGAAGAACGGCGCCGGCGGGATCACGGCCTCCGGCAGGTGGCAACCGGCCTGGCCCACGTCCCACAGGTCGATCAGCGCCGCCGCGCACCGGGCCGTCGTGCGGGCCTCCGACCGCGCCCGCAGCGACACCCGGGCCGTCCGATCGCCGTGCCGGGCGACCGCCGTCGCCCCGACGATCCCGCCGCGGCGGCTCCCGGGCAGGCGGCCCGCCAGTCGGACCAGGCCCCGGCGCACCCGGGGGCGGCCGAGGAACGCCCGTGCCGCCCGGGTGCGGGCCGTCAGGGCGAGCGCCCGGGTGACCGGGGTCGGCGCCAGCGTGAACCAGCCCCGGACCGACGGCACGCCCAGCGACGCCGGCAGGAAGACCTGCTCGGGGAACCCGAACTCGTAGACCGGCACGGTGCCGAGCGGCCCGAAGGGGAGGCGTCGCCGCTGCCGGAACGCCACGACGTCGGTCCGGTGGCCGCCGTGCTCCATGGCGAGCGGGGTCGCGATGGCGCCCAGGGTCCAGTCGACGGCCTGCGGCCCGAAGCCGTCGGCCAGCGACAGGAGCAGGCCGACGTCGAGGTGGTCGGCCTCGGGGAGCCGGTCGAGCGCGGCGCGGGCGAGGACGTTCGTCGCCCCGGGGGCCAGGCCGATGCCGACGAGCGCGCTCGTGCCCGCGGCCCGGGCCTCGGCGTCGAGGTCGAGCATCGCGGCGATGGCGCGGGGGTCGGCGGTGAGGTCGGTGTAGTGGGCGCCGAGCTCGATGGCCTGGCGCAGCAGTCGGGCCTCCCGGTCGTCGCCGGCGGCGTTGACGACCACGTCGCCGGGGCGCACCACCGCCGCCAACCCGTCGCCGGTGCGGGCGTCGACCGCGCCGGGCGCGGCGGCGACGCCCAGCTCGGTGGCGGCCCGCTCGGCGGCCTCGGCCCGGCGGCCCGCGACCACGACCGACCGGTGGTCCCGGAGGGCGGCGGCCAGGCGGCGGCCCACGTGGCCGTACCCGCCGACGATGACGACGCGGGCCGTCGGGGCGGGCTGCGGCGGCGTCCGGCCGGCGGGCTCCTCGCCGACGCCGGTGCGCTCGGGGGCGGTCACGGCCGGCGGACCAGCAGCTTGAGGCCGTCACAGCCGTAGAGCTCCCGGAAGGCCCGGCTGCGGTAGGCGGCGACCTCCTCGAAGCCGTTGCGCTCCCAGGCCCGCTGGGCCCGGACGTTCCCGTCGAGGCACATGATCTGCAGGTGCTCCCGCCCGCGGTCCCGGGCCTCCTCGAGGATCACCTCGAACAGCGCGTCGACCAGGCCCCGGCCCCGGTGCGCCGGGGCGACGGCCACGTTCTCGATGGCCCAGGCGTCGACGTAGGGCTTCGGGGTGGCGCCGTCGAGGACGTCGGCCCGCTCGAGGATCGCCGCCAGCCGCTCGTTGGTCGGCGACGAGGGCGCCAGCGCCTCGAGCACGGCGTCGGCCAGCGGGTCGTTGCCCTCGGCGGACGGGTCGTAGCTCGACGCCGCCGCCACCGGCTCGCCGTCGACCTCCGCCACCAGGAACCGGTCGAGGTGGCACCAGTGCGGCATCGCGCTGGTGGCGACGCTCTCCAGGACGGCCCGGGTCTCGTCGGGCGGGGTGCCGAGCAGGACGTCCCAGACGCAGCGGTCGAGGTGCGACGTCGCCGCCTCCTGCATCACCCAGACGAGGAACTCGAGGTCCCCCTTGTCGGCCGGTCGGATCGTCGTGCCCTTCACGTCGGCACCCCTTCGCTCTTACTGCAACAGTTGTTGCGTTAAGGTAGCGGCGATGGGTGCGAACCCCACCCCGCCTCGACCGTCCCTGTCGTCCCTCACGTCGCCGGCGGCCCGGCCGGGCGGGCGCACCGCCCGCACCCGGAAGGTCGTCCTCGACGCGGCGATCGAGCAGCTCCTCGACGGCGGCCTGGTCGGGTTCTCCGTCGGCGCGGTCGCCGCCCGCTCCGGTGTGCACCCCAGCACGATCTACCGCCGGTGGGGGACCCGCGAGCGCTTGGCCGTCGACGCGCTGCTCGACCGGGTCGACGCCGCCATCCCCATCCCCGACACGGGTGCGTTGGCCACCGACGTCCGGCAGCTCCTGGGCGACCTCGCCGCGTTCTACGGGACGCGGCTCGGCGCGGTGGTCGGCCACCTGGCGATGGCGCCGCTGGAGGACCCGGCCGCCGAGGGCGTGCGGCAGCTGCTGTGGGACACCCGGCTCCGGGAGGTCGAGGCGATCGTGGAGCGGGCGGCGGCGCGAGGTGAGATCGGTCGGCGCGTCGACCCCCGGTCGGCCGTCGAGGCCCTCCTCGCCCAGCTGCACCTGCACGTCCTCACCCTGGGCCACCCGGCCGACGCCCCCACGCTCGACGCCTTCACCCGCGCCGCGGTGGCAGCCGTCCGGGCCCTCGACGACGCCGAGCCGCGCTGACGTGGTCGAGGGCGATGAACCATATGGTACATTCCCGCGGCATGTCCTCCGGCGCGCGGTTCGGCCGCACGATCTGCCTCGTCCTCGGGGTGCTCAGCCTGGCGGCGTCGATGGAGGCGCTCTACCAGCAGGTCGATGCCCGGGACGGCGACCCGGCCGACACGATCTGCGGCGGCGTCACCAACCCCCGGGAGGAGCTGAGCCCGGGGTGCGCGGCGGCGCTGCAGGCCCACAGCCAGTCGTTCATGCTCCGCGCCGTCGCCGGCGTCGGCTGGATGCTCGGGGCCGTGGCGTTCTCCATGGCGGACCGCCCGGCCGCCGGGTCCGAGGCCTGGCAGCACCTCCCGGTTGTCCGGTCGGCCCACCACGCCGTCCCGGCACCGGGCGCACCGCCACCCCCGCCCGGCCCCGGCGCCTGGACCGGCTACTGACCCGAACCCGCCCCCGGAACGGGGACCCGACAGCCCGTTCCGGGGGCAGGACCGAGGACGCGCGGGCCGGTGTCGCAGTGCATCGGCCGAGTGAGGCGTACAGTCCGGTACATGTCCGGCCCGGAGGCACCCGACGAGGCGGGGGTGAAGGTGTCCGCCGCGAAGCAGCGGTTGCTGGACGCCGTGGTCGACTACGTGGCGCGGCACGGCGTGGCCGACATCCGCCTGCGCCAGCTGGCCGACGCCGTCGGGACCAGCCACCGGATGCTGATCCACCACTTCGGCTCGAAGGAGGGCCTCCTCGCCGAGGTGACAAGGGTGATCGAGCAGCGGGAGCAGGAGGCGCTCGCCCGGCTGCGGGCCGACGACGACGACCTCGACGTGCGCGAGGTGGTGCGGCGCTTCTGGGCCCGGGGCGGCGGCGAGGACCCGACCGCCCACGAGCGGCTGTTCTTCGAGCTGTACAGCCAGGCCGTCCAGGGGCGGGAGTGGGCGCGGCCGATCCTGGACGGGGCCGTCGACGGCTGGGTCGAGTCGCTGAGCCGGTCGCTGGTGGCGGCGGGGGTCGCCGAGGCGACGGCCCAGCTCGACGCCCGGCTGGCGGTCGCCGTCGTCCGCGGCCTGCTGCTGGACCTCCTGGCGACCGGCGACCGGGAAGGCGTCGAGGCCGCCCTGGCCCGCTACGAGGACCTGTACCGGCGGGCGGTCGACGGGGCGCGCCCCGCGGCCCCTCGCACCCGCTGACCGACCCGGTCGGGAGCCGGATCGGCCGGGGCGCCGTGGCCGGCCCGGGCCGACCGGACCGGTGCGCCGCAACTCTAATGTCATTCATTATCCTGGCCGGCCCCGGGTGCCGATCCGCTGCGGCCGCCGGGGCAGGAGATCTCGCGCTGTGGGACAGGACCTCGGGACGGGCACCGGGACGGACGACGTGCTGCGGCGCGCCTGGGGAGGCCTGGTCGCCGAGATCGAGCGGGGGTTCGACCTCCTCGTCGAGACCGATGTCGAGGCCGGCGTCGAGGCCGGCGGCACCGGGGGGCGGGACGACGTCGACGCCGCCGAGGGCTTCCGGCACCTCCTGCGGATGGTGGACGTGTGCGTCGCGCTCGACGTCGAGCACGGTGACCGGAACCGCCCGTCGCTGTTCCCGCTGATCACCCCCACCCGGAAGCTCTACTTCGACAACCCGGACGTCCGGTACGAGATCGCCCGCATCCGCGGCAGCGCCAGCTATCGGCTGCACGGCCGGCGCGGCGACGCCGCGTACGTGACGGTCGCCGTCTACGGCACGCTCAACGGCGGCCGGATGATCTCCAGCATCGGCGGGCCGGACCTCGCCCCGGACGCCGACGGCACGATCGACCTCCGGCTCGGCGGGGCACCGCCGCCCGGGGGCCGGCCCTGGCTGCCCCTCGACGCCGATGCCGACGCGGTCGTCGTCCGGCAGTACTTCACCACCCGCACCTCCCGGTCGCCGGCCCGGCTGCGCATCGACCCCACCGTCCCGCCCGGGCCCCGCGAGCCACTGGGCGAGGCGGGCCTCGCCTACGACCTGGTCACGGCTCGGGGGAAGCTGGCGCTCGGCGTCCGCCTCGCCGCCGCGCTCGACCGGACGGGGCGCCGCCACCACGGGGCCGCGGTGCTGGCACCCACCGGTGAGGACATCGCCACGCCCTTCGGGGCCCCGTTCTGCGCCTACGTGCCGGTCTGGTTCCGCCTCGAGGCGGACGAGGCGCTCGTGGTGGAGGGACCGGCCCCGACCGCCCCCTACTGGGGGGCGCACCTCGCCAACCGGTGGGGCGAGTCGCTGGACGACGGTGACACCCCGGTCGCCCGCACCCTGGCGACGACGGAGCTCGACGCCGACGGCCGCTACCGCTACGTCGTCAGCCACCGACCGGTCGACCACCCCAACTGGCTCGACGCCAGCGGTCACCGGGAGGGGTTCCTGATCCTGCGCTGCCTGCACGGGGACGCGCCCGGCCTGCCGGAGGCCCGGGTCGTGCCGGTCGCAACGTTCGCGCCCCCCGACCGGGAGGCGTCGTGGCGAGGGGCGCCCCGCCTCCCCCGGCTCGACCTCGACGGGTGGGCGGCGCTGGTCGGCGCCCGGGACGCACTGGTCGGCGCGCTCCGGCGGGCCGCCGACCACGTGGACGCCACCGCCGGTCGGGGGGTCGAACGGGCCACGGCGTACCGGTCGATCGCCCGCACCTTCGCCGAGGGCCGCGAGCTCCTCGTCGAGCAGGCGTTCCCGTGCCGGTGCGGGTCAGTCGTGGTCGCCGACGCGGGCCCGCTCACGTCGGAGGTGCTGGCCGACCGGGTCCACGCGCTGGCCCGGGCGGTGGAGCACGCGGCCAGCGCGCGGGTCGGTGCGTGCCCGAGCTGACCCGCTCCCGGTCCCGGGCCTCAGGTGGGAGGGCCGGGCGGCGTCGGCGGTGCCGGCACGGCCGGCGCCTCGGTGGCGGTCGCCGCCGACCGTCGCAGGGCGGCTGCGGCGTCGCGGAGGGACGACGCGAGCTGGTCGGCCTCGTCCGCCCCGGCGGCGTACCGGTCGGCGAGGAGCCGGGCCCATCGGCCGGTCGCGCCGGCCACCGCGTCGCCGATGATCACTTCCCGCTGGTCGTGCTGCTCGTCGAGCAGCCCGGCGAGGTCCTCCAACGCTGCCGCCAGGTCCGTCGGGTCCACGCCAAAATGTACCAAATGGTACGTCCCCCGCGGGATCCCGGGCCGGAGATGGCTATGCAGACGATGCATGGCTGACAACAGCAACCTGCAGTTGTGGGCATGGCCGGGGCACGGCAGGGTCGAACCATGACCGCGACGCCCACCACCGGCCACGAGCCGACGCCACCGATCGCCAACGTCGAGCAGGCCGCGGCCTGGAACGGGCCCGAGGGCGCCAACTGGGCCGAGGCCTCGGACGCCGACGCCGACGGCGTCGAGGACGTCCTCCTGCC
>DATCLV010000474.1:0-6477 GCA_036563745.1 Acidimicrobiales bacterium
CGCCCGCACCACACCCCGGGCCGCCCAGGCCGCCCGGACCACCTGGACCGGCCAAGCCCGGCTCGCCGCGACCGCTGCTGATCACCCTGGCCGTGGTGGCCGTGCTCGGGATCGTCGCCGCTGTCCTCGCCACCCGGGACGACGGCGGCGACGGCGGAGGTGGCGGTGGCGGTCGGGGCAACGGGTGGGCCGACGCACGCTCGAACCCGCAACGCATGGCCACCGACGGCGAGATCGTGTGCGCCTCCGGCCTGACCGTCGACTTCTACTGCCTCGACGCCGCGACCGGCGACGACCTCTGGGAGGTCGACTTCGACGAGTCGCCCTCCTCGTCACCGACCATCGTGGACGACATGGTGCTCATCGGCGGCCACGGCCTCAAGGCCTACACGCTCGACGGCGAGGAGGTCTGGTCCCACGCCATGAAGGTTTCCAACCACGAGCTGCCACCGCTGCACCTCCCGGTGGTCGGCGATGTCGTCGCCGCCATCGACGAGGCACCCATCGAGCACGTGCTCGTCGGCGTCGACGTCGCCACCGGCGAGGAGCGCTGGGAGCGCTTCCGCCGCCCCGGGGAGGGCGAGCCGGAGATCAGCTCGTTCTCCGACGTGCTCAGCGACGGCGAGCGGTTCTACGTCACCACCGAGACCAGGCCGGAGTACGAGCCGGGCGAGCCGGCGCCGATGGGGCCCACCCTCACGCTGGTCGCCATCGACCCGGAGGACGGCGAGGACGTCTGGCAGTACGAGATCGCCACCGACTCGCTCGGCTTCCCGGTGGCGACCGAGGTGGCGCTGCTGCCGGACGCCGGCGCGGCGGCGTTCATCGTGCAGAGCGGCGGCAGCTCCGGCCGCGTGGTCGTGCTCGACACCGCCACCGGCGAGGAGCGCTGGGAGGCGGACCTCCAGGAGCCCGACTCGAGCGTCGTCCACGTCGACGGTGTGACCGTGGTGGCCGACGGCACGGCGCTCCGGGGCTACGACGACGACGGGGCCGAGCTGTGGTCGTCGTCGATACCCGACGACCTCGGCCTCGGCCAAGGCAGCCTGGCGGTGCGGGAGGGCCGGGTGTTCGTCTCGGCCTACGACGTCTACGAGGTCGACCCCGCCACCGGCGAGGTGACCGAGATCCGCGCCGGGGTCAGCGCGGACGATGTCCAGATCGCCGGCGACCTGCTGCTGATCGCCGGCATCTCCGGCATCGAGGCCGTCCCCCTCCCACCCCGATGACGGCGGTCGGGCGCCTTCGAGATCCCCGACTTCGGCGACGACGACGTCGCCAAGGCCACCCGGATCGTCGAGCGCTACCGCGACCAGCGGATCGGCATCGCCGACGCCTCCCTGGTGGTCCTGGCCGCCCGCTACCGGACGCGGCGGATCGTCACCCTCGACCACCGCCACTTCACGGTCCTCAAGTCCCCGCGCGGCCACCCGTTCGAGCTCCTCCCCTGACCCACCCACCCCCCACGAAGGGGCTGAACGGGCAGGGTGGCGGCGAGGTGGTGGGCGTCAGAGGGCGTGGACGGAGACGATGCCGGCGCCGGCGCGGAGCTTCTCCTGCACCTCGGCGGGCACGGCCACGTCGGTGGCGAGCACCTGGAGCGCCGCCTGGCCGCCGGACGAGCGGCCCAGGTGCATGTCGTCGACGTTGATCCCCGCCTCGGCCACGATGCCGGTGACGAAGGCGATCATGCCCGGGCGGTCGTCGTTGCGGACCACCAGCAGGTGCTTGGCCGGCGGCAGGTCGATGGTGTGCCCGTCGAGCATCACGACCCGGGGCTCCGACCGGAGACCCACCAGCGTGCCGGCGATCGAGTGGTCGCCGCCGCGGATCGTGATGAGGTTGACGTAGTCCTGCGCGGTCGTGGTCGACGTGTCGCGCACCTCGACGCCCTTGTCGGCGGCGATGCGCGGGGCGTTCACGTAGGACACCGGCTCGTCGGTGATGCCCCCGAACAGGCCCTTCAGCACCGACAGCGTGAGGATGCGGGTGTCGTAGTCGGCGAGGGCGCCGGCGTACTCGATCTCCAGGACGTCGGGCGCCGACCCCGCCAGCCCCGAGTACAGCGACCCCAGCCGCTCGGCCAGCGGCAGGAACGGCCGCACGGTCTCCGACGCCTCGGCCGCCGACACGTTCACGGCGAACGGCACGAAATCGCCGGCCAGCGCCAGGGCGACCTGCTCGGCGATCGTGTCGCCCGCCTTGTCCTGGGCCTCCCGGGTCGAGGCGCCGAGGTGCGGCGTCACCACGACCTCGGGCCGGCCGAACAGCGGCGACTCGGTGGTCGGCTCGGTGGCGAAGACGTCGAGCGCCGCGCCCGCCACGTGCCCGGCGTCGATCGCCTCGGCCAGCGCCGCCTCGTCGACGATGCCGCCCCGCGACACGTTGATGATCCGGATGCCCGGCTTGGCCCGGGTGAGCAGGTCCTTGTCGATCAGGCCGATCGTCTCGGGCGTCTTGGCCACGTGCAGGGTGACGAAGTCGGCCACCTGCATCAGCTTGTCGAGCGGCAGCAGCTCGACCGACAGCTGCCGGGCCCGGTCGGGCGACACGAACGGGTCGTAGGCGACGAGGTGCATCCCGAACGCCAGCGCCCGCTGGGCGACCAGCTTGCCGATGCGGCCCAGGCCGACGATGCCGAGCGTCTTGTGGGCGAGCTCGACGCCCTCCCACCGCGACCGCTCCCAGCGGCCGTCGACCAGGGCGGCGTGGGCCTGCGGGATGTTGCGGGCCTGAGCGAGCAGCAGCGCCATCGTGTGCTCGGCCGCCGACAGCACGTTCGACTGCGGCGCGTTGACCACCATGACGCCCCGCTCGGTGGCGGCGTCGACGTCGACGTTGTCGAGGCCGATGCCGGCCCGGCCCACGACCACCAGGTCGGAGCCGGCCTCGAGCACCTCGCCGGTGACCTGGGTAGCCGACCGGATGATGAGGGCGGACGCCCCCGGCACCGCCTCGAGCAGCTCGTCGGGCGAGAGCCCGAGCTTGACGTCGACCTGGTGGCCGGCGTCGCGGAGCTGCTGGAGCCCGCCGTCGGCGATCTTTTCAGTGACGAGGATGCGCGCCATCGCTGCCCAGTGTGGTCGTGGGTGGCCGGAGCCGCCACAGGGTTAAGGGGTCATTCGAGAGGTCGTTCGCCACAGGCCCCGAAGGGACCGGCGACAAGGGTTCGACGATAGTGCCCAGGCCAGCCGCCCTTCGTGTTCCCCGCTCGCCGGCCACGGCCGTGTGCTCGCTGGCTGCGCATCGGGGTCCGATGGCACGGACACCCACGCCCGGTGTTTCCCGCTCGCCGGCACGACCGTGTGCTCGCCGGCTGCGCATCGGGGTCCGATGGCACGGACACCCACGCCAGGTCTTGGCCGCTCGCCGGCCACGGCCGTGTGCTCGCCGGCTGCGCATCGGGGTCCGATGGCACGGGGACACCCACGCCCGGTGCTACAGGTTCTCCACGACGACCGGCTCGATGCCCTCGTCGACCGGCAGCGGAAACCCGAACACCTGGGCGTAGAACGACAGCTCGCCGTCGAGCGCCCGGCGGATGTTGGCCGCCTGCCGGAACCCGTGCTGCTCGCCCTCGAACGCCACGTACGCCACCGGCACGCCCCGCCGGCGCAGCGCGTCGACGATCACCTCCGACTGGTTCGGCGGCACCACCTCGTCCTCCAGCCCCTGGAACACGGCGAGCGGCCGGTCGAAGCCCTCGAGGTGGTGGATCGGCGAGCGCTCCACGTAGACGTCGCGCGCCTCCGGGTACGGGCCGATGAGGCTGTCGAGGTACCGGGACTCGAACTTGTGGGTCTCGACCGCCAGCGCCTCCAGGTCGGCGACGCCGTAGTGGCTCGCCCCGGCGGCGAACGTGTCGCGGAACGCCAGCACGGCGAGGGTCGTGTAGCCGCCGGCCGAACCGCCCCGGATGCAGAGGCGGTCGGGGTCGACGCGACCGTCGTCGGCGAGCCACAGGGCGGCCGCCTCGCAGTCGTCGAGGTCGACGACGCCCCACTTCCCCCGGAGCTGGTCGCGGTAGGCGCGGCCGTAGCCGGTGGAGCCGCCGTAGTTGACGTCGACCACGGCGAAGCCCCGGCTGGTCCAGTACTGGGTGCCGAGCTGGAGCTGGGGCCGGGCGGCCGACGTCGGCCCGCCGTGGATCAGCACCAGCAGCGGCGGGAGCTCGCCCGGCGGGCCGCTGACCTGCGGGTTCGTCGGCGGGTAGAAGAGGGCGTGGGCGATGCGCTCGCCGCTCGTGGGGAACGAGATGGCCTCGGGCACCGAGAACCAGGCGGGGTCGAGGCCGAGGTCGCGGGGCGGTCGCAGCACCTCCTCGCCGAGGACGCCGGCGCCGTGGTTGTCGAGCCGCATCCGCAGCCGGAGCCGCACCACCGCCGGCTCGGCGGTGGCCGACGCCCCCACGAACACGACGTGGTGGCCGTCGGCCTGCACCGAGGCGATCGAGGTGTAGGGGATGTCGAGGTCGTCGACCCGGTGCGAGTCGCCGGCCCGGACCGCCAGGTGGTCGACGCCGTCGCGCGAGTAGGCGAACACGACGTGGCCCTCGTCGAGGAAGGCGTAGCGGGACTGGCCGAACACCCACTGGGGCATGCCGATCTCGCCGTCGATCTCGACCATCGCATCGACGGTGCCGTCGTCGTGGCGGCGGTAGAGGTTCCACCAGCCGTTACGGTCGGACACGAACCACAGCGTCCCGTCGTGGGGGCACCAGCGGGGCTGGAACACCGACTCGCCGCCCTCCTCCGACCACGACGGGCGCCCGGCCACCACCTCGGGCGGGCTGATGGCGGGGCCGTCGTCGCCCCAGGTCACGTCGGCGAGGCACAGCTCGGTGCCGTCCCAGGGCATGTCGGGGTGACGCCACTGGAGCCAGCAGATGCGGCGGCCCTCGGGGTCGAACCGGGGGTCGGACACGAAGTCGGGCCCGGTGACCAGCACCCGGGGCGGCAGCTCGCCGGTCACGTCGAGGACGACCAGCTCGTTGGCGACCTCCGCCGGCGACCCGCCCTCCAGGTGCCGCTCGCGCACGACGACCAGCCAGCGGCCGTCGGGGCCCACGTCGCCGTCGGCCCAGCGGTCGCCCCGGGGCACGAGCGGCTCGGGGCTCAACGGCACGGGCTCGCCCAGGCCGGCAGCCCCGGCGCCCCCACCGTCGCCCTCGCCGGCCCCGGACGGCCCGTCGCCCACGTCCATCGCGTAGAGGCGCTGGTCGGACCACTCGGCGAACCACAGCCGGCCGCCGCGCACCCACCACGCCCCGCCGCCGTACTCGTGGACCGCGGTGCGGGCGTTGACCCCCGGCGGCAGGACGTCGACCGCCTCCCCCGCCCGCCACCGGACGAGCTGGGTGCGGCCGCCCTCCTCGGGCCGCATCTCCGACCACCACACGTCGTCGCCGTCGAGCGCCACGCCGCCCAGCCCGGCGGCGGCCCGCACGACCAGCTCGGAGGTGACCGGCGTCGGCCAGCCCCCGTACGGCGCGGTCGTCAAAGCTCCACCTCGCCCAGGAGATCGGCGATGCGGGTGCAACCCTCCCCCAGGTCGTCGTCGCCCAGCGCGAACGACAGGCGGGCGTAGCCGGGGGCGTCGAACGCCTCGCCGGGCACGATCGCCACCTTGGCCTCGTCGAGGAGCACCGAGCACAGGTCGAGGGTGGTCTCGACCCGCCGGCCCCGGATCGTGCGGCCCAGGTAGGCCGAGAAGTTGGGGAACGAGTAGAAGGCGCCCTCCGGCTCCCGCACGACGACACCGGGGATGCCCTCGAGGTGCTTCGTCATCGACCGGCCCCGCCGCTCGAACGCGGCCCGCATCTCGGCGACCGCGTCGAGCGGGCCCGACACGGCGGCCAGCGCCGCCCGCTGGGACACGTTCGCCACGTTCGAGGTGGCGTGCGACTGCAGGTTGGTGGCGGCGGCGATGACGTCGCGGGGCCCGATCATCCAGCCCACCCGCCAGCCGGTCATCGCGTAGGTCTTGGCGACGCCGTTGAGGACGACGCACCGGTCGCGCACCTCGGGCACCAGCGTGGCGATCGAACTGAACCGGTGGTCGCCGTAGGTGAGGTGCTCGTAGATCTCGTCGGTGATCACCCACACGCCGCGCTCGGCGGCCCAGCGCCCGACAGCCTCGATCTCCTCGGGCGGGTAGACGGCGCCGGTCGGGTTCGACGGCGACACGAACACCAGCGCCTTCGTGCGGGGCGTCCAGGCCGCCTCCAGCTGGTCGACGGTCACCCGGAACCCGGTCGACTCGTCGGTCCGCAACACCACCGGGACGCCCCCGGCCAGGCGGATCGGCTCCGGGTAGGTGGTCCAGTAGGGCGCGGGCAGCAGCACCTCGTCGCCCTCGTCGACCAGCGTGAGCAAGGTGTTGTAGACGGCGTGCTTGCCGCCGTTGGTGATGAGCACCTGGGCCGGCTCCACCTGGTAGCCGGAGTCGCGGAGGGTCTTCGCGGCGACCGCCTCGCGC
>DATCLV010000478.1:0-1736 GCA_036563745.1 Acidimicrobiales bacterium
GGGCAACGGGCAGGGCGGCCGCGAGCACGGGCAGAAGTGCGACCAGCTGCCCGGGCAGCGCTCGATCGAGGACCCCGAGGCCCGTGCGCACGTGGCCGCGGTGTGGGGCGTCGACCCCGACGAGATCCCCGGCAGGGGCGACCCGATCTTCAAGCAGCTCGACCTCATGGAGGCCGGCGAGATCCGCGGCGTCCTCAACATCTGCTCCAACCCGATCGTGTCGTGGCCCGACGAGCAGCGCACCCGCCGCCTGCTCAGCGGCCTCGACCTGTACGCGGTCATCGACATCTTCCTGTCGGAGTCGGCGTTGCTGGCCGACGTGGTGCTGCCGGGCTCGGCCTGGGCCGAGTCGGAGGGGGTGGTCGCCAACTCCGACGCGCTGGTGTGCAAGATCAACAAGGCCGTCGACCCGCCCGGCGAGGCCCGCGACGACATCTGGATCCTCTGCGAGCTGGCCCGCCGCCTCGGCCGCGGTCAGCACTTCCCCTACCGCGGCGCCGCCGACGTCTTCGAGGAGCTGCGCCGGGCGTCGGCCGGTGGCAAGGCCGACTACGCGGGCATCACCTACGAGCGGCTCGAGACGGAGGGGCCGATCGCCTGGCCGTGCCCCAGCACCGACCACCCCGGCACGCCGCGGATGTTCACCGACCACCGCTTCTTCTTCCCCGACGGCAGGGCCCGCTTCAACGTGGTCGAGTACGAGCCGCCGGCGGAGGAGCCCGACGCCGACTACCCGCTGCGGCTGACCACCGGCCGCACCGTCGCCCACTACCTGTCGGGCAACCAGACGCGCCGCCTCGGCTACCTCGTCGAGCAGGCGCCGCGCCCGTGGGTGGAGGTCCACCCCAGCACCGCCGCCGCGCTCGGCATCCGCGACGGCGACAGCGTGCGCGTCGAGTCGCGCCGCGGCGAGTCGGTGCTGCCCGCCAAGGTCGTCGCGACGATCCGCCCCGACACCGTGTTCATCCCGTACCACTGGGCCTCGCCGGTGGCGGCCAACACGCTGACGATCTCCCGCTTCGACCCGACGTCCTGGATCCCGGCGTTCAAGACGGCCGCGTGCCGCCTGTCGCGCGTCGACGGGCCGGCACCGGAGCCCTCACGCCCGCCGGTGCCGGGGCTGGCGACCACCGCCTCCGACCGTGTGGCGGTGGCGCCCAGCACCCCCGCGCCGCCGACCACGGTGCCCGCCTCCCCCACCGAGCCGAGAGGGCCGAGCGCGTGAGCTACGAGCGCTCCATCTTCGTCGACCCCTCCCGCTGCATCGCCTGCGGCGCCTGCGTCGCGGCCTGCCGCGAGTGCGACGACCACCGCGGCAAGTCGATGATGAACCTCGACTTCATCGACCGGGCTGCCACCACGGCGGCGCTGCCGACCGTGTGCATGCACTGCGAGGACCCCTTCGCGCCGTGCGCCGAGGTGTGCCCGGTCGACGCGATCCTGCGCACCGAGGACGGGGTCGTGCAGTCGCCCGACCCGTCACGCTGCATCGGCTGCACCAACTGCGTGAACGCCTGCCCCTGGGGGGTGCCGAAGTTCGACCCCGTCGAGCAGCTCGCCTACAAGTGCAACCTCTGCTACGACCGCACCGCCGTGGGCCTGGCGCCGATGTGCGCCACGGTGTGCCCCTCCGACGCGCTGTTCTACGGCACCGCCGCCGAGGTCGCCGCAGCGCGCCCGTCGCGTGCGGTCATCGACGTGTTCAGCTTCGGCGACCGGGAGCTGCAGACCGGAAA
>DATCLV010000775.1:0-1712 GCA_036563745.1 Acidimicrobiales bacterium
GCGCCCCGGCTCGAGGTCACCGGGGTCGTGCTGCCGGGCCAGCGCCCCACCGAGGACATTCCCATCGTGGCCGCCTCCCCCGGCCTGCTGCGGGCGCTCGGCCCCACCCTCGCCCAGGGCCGGCTCTACGACGAGTTCCACGACGACCGAGCCGAACAGGTCGCGGTCCTCGGCTCGGCCGCCGCCCGTCGACTCGGCATCACCACGCTGGCCGTCCGGCCCGCCATCTTCATCGACGGAATCCCCTTCACCGTCGTCGGCATCCTCGACGACGTGCAGCGGAACACCGACGTCCTGGTCGCCGTCCTCGTCCCCCGCGCCACCGCCCAGGCCCTGTGGGGACCGCCCGACGCCTCCGCCCGGGCCCAGATGCTCGTCGAGACCCGCGTCGGGGCCGCCCAGGTCGTCGCCCAGCAGATCCCGCTTGCCCTGCGCCCCGACGCGCCCGAGCTGTTCACGGTCACCCCACCGCCCGACCCGCGGGCCCTGCGCGAAGGGGTCTCCACCGACCTGTCCGTGCTCTTCCTCGTCCTCGCCGGCGTCTGCCTCGTCATCGGCGCGGTCGGCATCGCCAACACCACCATGGTCGCCGTGCTCGAACGCACCCACGAGATCGGGCTCCGCCGGGCTCTCGGCGCCCGGCCGCGCCACATCGCCGGCCAGTTCCTCCTCGAGGCGGCCGCCACCGGCACGGCCGGCGGCCTCGCCGGCGCCAGCCTCGGCCTGCTCGTCGTCGTCACCGTCGCTCTCATCCAGCAATGGACGCCCATCGTCGCGACCTGGACCCTCGCCGCCGCCCCCACCCTCGGCCTCCTCGTCGGGCTGGCGGCCGGCGCCTACCCCGCCACCCGGGCCGCCCGCATCGAACCCGTCGAAGCCCTCCGCCGCTGACCGGTGCGCAGAAGACGCCACCAGAATCGAGATTCATCTGTGTCTTGGCGAGAGGTACCCCGTGGTCACCCGATGGCTCCGGCCTCTCCCGCCGCGGCCGCACGCTACTCAGGGGTGTTGCCGGTGGCCTTGCCGGCCCGAAAGGGGGTGTGGACACCCTCGTAGGCGACATGGGTCGTCATCCCCGCGGCCGCGTGCTCCAGGTTGTGACAGTGATCCATCCAGATCCCGGGATTGTCGGCGCGGAAGGCGATGTCGTAGGTCTCGCCGGGCGCCACGTTCAGGGTGTCGGCCCACCACGGGCTGCCCGTGGTCGGCTGACCGTTGCGGGCGAGCACCAGGGCGGTATGGCCGTGCAGGTGCATGGGGTGGTCGTCGGGGCTGCGGTTGATGATGGTGACCCGTACGAGGTCGCCGTCGCGGACGACGAGGACCGGCGTCTCAGGGTGCAGGCGACCGTTGATCCGCGTCGACACGCGCGGCGCGCCCGGTCCAGACCGTTGGCGAGCAGGGCGGCGCCGAAGGAGGCGACGAGCAGCGTCCACGTGGCGCCCCAGTAGAGGCCGAGGATCGCGGGATACCGCACGCGGCGACCGTACGGTCCGGGCACCCCGGTCGTCGTCGGCCGCGAGGCGCATCTTCGCGTACGCAGAAGTTGCGGGGCCGGCCGCCGAGCCCGTGGTCACGAATCGGGTCACAGAGAAAGCGAAACGCCCCCTCAGATGATCTCTGAGAGGGCGTTTTCCCTGGTAGCGGGGCCAGGATTTGAACCTGGGACCTCTGGGTTATGAGCCCAGCGAGCTACCGAGCTGCTCCACCCC
>DATCLV010000778.1:0-3810 GCA_036563745.1 Acidimicrobiales bacterium
CCATGAAGTCGAGGAGCTTGCGCTGCAGTTCCTGACAGGTGGGCGACAGCTCGAAGTCCATGGCCAGGACCCTAGGGCGCGACTCGCGCGCGCTGCCGCTTCCGCCCTGGTGGGGGTGCCCGTGCCGGCGGGCGGCGGGCAGCCGGTCCGGGCACCCCCTCCCGAGGCGGGGCGGGTCAGCGCTCGGGGGTCTCGCCGGCCACGAAGGCCATGTCGGGGTAGCGGTCGCCGGCCGGGGTCAGGCCGTCGAGCCGGGCGAGCTCCCCGGCGGTGAGGGCGACGTCGACGGCGGCGGCGTTCTCCTCGAGGTAGCGGCGGCGCTTGGTGCCCGGGATCGGGACGACGTCGTCGCCCCGGGCGAGCACCCACGCCAGCGCCACCTGGCCGGGCGTGACGCCCTTCGCCGCGGCGATCTCCCGCACGACGTCGACCAGCGCCAGGTTGGCGGCCAGGTTGTCGCCCTGGAAGCGGGGCTGGGTGTGGCGGTAGTCGTCGGCGGCGAGGTCGCCGGTCGACGTGAAGGCGCCGGTCAGCAGGCCCCGCCCGAGCGGGCTGTAGGGCACGATGCCGACGCCCAGCTCCCGGCACGTCGGCACGATCGTCGCCTCGATGTCCCGGCTGAAGATCGACCACTCGCTCTGCAGCGCCGCGATGGGGTGGACCGCGACGGCCCGGCGGATCGTCGCCGCCGACGCCTCCGAGAGCCCGAGGTGGCGGACCTTGCCCGCCGCCACCAGCTCCGCCATGGCGCCGACGGTCTCCTCGATCGGCACCCTCGGATCGGGCCGGTGCTGGTAGTAGAGGTCGATGTGGTCGACGCCGAGGCGCTGGAGCGACGCGTCGCAGGCCTGGCGCACGTACTCCGGGTCGCCCCGCACGCCGCGCCAGGTGGGCCGGGCGGGGTCGAGCAGGATGCCGAACTTCGTGGCCAGGACCACCTCGTCACGGCGGCCGGCGATGGCCTTGCCGACGAGGGTCTCGTTGGCGCCGACGCCGTACATGTCGGCGGTGTCGAGGAACGTGACGCCCAGGTCGAGCGCCCGGTGGATGGTGGCGATGCCCTCGGCCTCGTCGGCCGGGCCGTAGAAGGCGCTCATGCCCATGCAGCCCAGGCCCTCCGCCGAGACGGTGAGGCCGGAGCGTCCGAGGGCGCGCGTCGCGAGGGTCATGGGAGGTCCTTTCGGGGACGGGATCGGCGGATCGAGGGGATCGGGGTGTCGGCGACGGCTGCTACGGCTGGCGGGACGTCCCGGCGTACAGGTCGATCTTGAAGTCGATGACCGCCAGGGCGCTGCGGAGCTCGGCCAGCTGGTCGAGCACCCGGGACCGGTGCGCCTCCAGCAGGGCGAGGCGCTGGGGCATCGTGGCCGGGCCCTCGTCGACCAGGCGGAAGTACTCCTGGATGCCCAGCATCGGCATGGCGGTCGACCGCAGCCGGGTGATCACCACCAGGCGGGTCACCTCCCGCACGGTGTACCGGCGCCGGCCGGCCTCGTCCCGCGGCACCGCCAGCAGGCCGGCCCGCTCGTAGTAGCGCAGCGTGTGCGCGGTGATCCCGAGGGCGTCCGCCACCTCGGCGATGCTCAGGCCGGGCCGCGCTCCCACGATGGCGGCCGCCACCGCCTCGGGGTCGACGGTCGCCGGGCCGTCGTCGATCGGTCGGGCTGCGGTGGGCACCTCGGTCACTGCCACGACCGCGACCGTACGACTTCGAGCGCGCTCGAAGTCAACCCCTCCCCCGCCATCCCGCCCGCCGCCCCGGTTGACCGGGGCGGCGGGGGGGTTGGAGCGCTACAGCTAGGTGCCGGCCTGCTCGGAGACCTGGGCGATGACGCCGCGGGCGTGAGCCGGGGTCATGCCGAGCGACGAGGCGACGTTGTCGAGCAGCGCCCGCTCGCCGTCGCTGATCGTGCCGTCGGCCGCGGCGACCCGGACGCAACCGGCGAGGAACGTCTCACGACCGTGCTCGTTGAGCACCGAGGCGAGCGTGGCGAGCTGGCCGGGCAGCCCGCTGACGTCGAGGTGGGCGATGTCCTGCTGCAGCTCCTGCTCGGTCCACTGCCGGTTGGCGGCTGACGTGAGGACCGTCAGCGCCGCGGCCGTGGCCTGCGGGCCGGGCGGCTCGGTGCGCAGCAGCCAGGCGATCGCCGCCCGGGTGGCGCCGACGAGGCTCTCCGACAGCGAGGCGCTGGTCGGCTGGTTGAGGACGGTGGTCCGGTAGGCGTTCCGGCAGGTGGTGCACTCGACGAACTCGTCGCCCACGTGGTTGAGCGGGATCAGCGGGATCCAGAACAGCGTGAACCACCGCCGCCCCTGCTTCCGGTGGTAGTGCCGATCGCCGCCACAGACCTGGCAGAAGAAGACGCCCTCGGCGAGGGTCTTGAACCGCACCTTCCATCCCCAGACCAAGATCATGGCCCCACTCTGGCACGCTGGGCCCCGACCACCGGCGCGCCCCCGACGGGCACGCCCGACCCACGTCAGCCCCTCGTAAGGGCCCGGCGGTACCGTGGTGGCGTGCGGGTCGACGGGGCGGTAGGACGGGCGGTGCAGCGGATGGCGGGGAGCGCCTGGTTCGCCCGGGTGGCGCCGCCGATCATCACGCCGCTCGACCGCTTCCTCCACCGGGTCACCGGCGGGCGGGTGCTCACCAGCCGCGGCCTGCTCCCGTCGCTGCTGCTCACCACCACCGGGGCGAAGACCGGCCAGCCCCGCGAGGTGCCGCTGGCCTGCGTCCCCGACGGCGACGTGATCTACCTCGTGGGCAGCAACTTCGGCCGGGAGCGGCACCCGGCGTGGACCGGCAACCTGCTGAAGACGCCCCGGGCCCGGGTGGCCTTCGACGGCGAGCGGTTCGACGTCGACGCCGAGCTCCTCGACCCCGAGGAGAAGGCCGCCGTGTGGCCGAAGCTCGTGCGGGTGTGGCCCACCTACGACCGCTACGTCGAGCGGAGCGGTCGCGACATCCGGGTCTTCCGGCTCACCAGGGCCGGGACGACCGGCGAGACGGGCGAGCCCGGCGAGCCCGACCACGACGAGACCGCCGGCACCGACGACGAGGGGGTCGAGCCGTGACCACCGCCGAACCGCTCCAGTACAACCCGTTCGCCCCGGGCTTCACCGAGGACCCCTACCCCACCTACGAGGCGTTCCGCTCGGCCGACCCGGTCCACCACAGCCCGCTCGGCGTGTGGCTGCTGTTCCGCCACCGTGACGTCACGCGGTTCCTGCGCGACCCCAGCCTGTCGGTCGAGGACCGCAACGCCCACGAGACCCCGCTGACCCAGGTCGAGGTCGACGCCCTCGGCGAGCGGGAGCAGCGCGGCCAGGGCGCCATGATCAACCGGGACCCGCCCGACCACACCCGGCTGCGGCGCCTGGTGTCGAAGGCGTTCACGCCCCGGATGGTGCGGCAGTTCCGGGCCCGGGTGCAGGAGCTGGTCGACGACGCGCTCGACGCCGCCGCCGAGCGCGGCGGCATGGACCTGATCGACGACTACGCCTTCCCGCTCCCCTTCCAGGTGATCACCGACCTGCTGGGGCTGCCCGACACCGGCGTCGACGTGGACGAGATCCGGGAGCTGTCGGGGAAGCTGGTCGGCAGCCTGGAACCGGTGATCGACCCCGAGCGCGTGCGCGCCACCCGCCAGGCCGGCGAGCGCATGTTCGCGCTGATCGCCGAGGCCGTCGGCGAGAAGCGGCGCCGCCCGGCCGACGACCTCCTCTCGGCCCTGATCGCTGCCGAGGAGGACGGCGACGTCCTGTCGCAGGCGGAGCTGATCGACCAGGTGGTCCTGCTGTACGTGGCCG
>DATCLV010000779.1:0-6447 GCA_036563745.1 Acidimicrobiales bacterium
CCTCCGAGCCCTCGGCAACCGACGCCGGCTCCGCCGCGTCCACCGGGGCGACGGTCAGCGGGTCGACCTCGCCCAGCTCGGCCAGCACCAGCGGTAGCCCGCCGATGGCGTTGGCGATGATGTCGTCGGTGTTGTGGCCGAGGTCCTCGTGGAGCAGGTCGTCGGCGCCGATGTCGTAGGCCGGGTGCTGGTCGAAGACGCTGGCGACGCGCAGGTCCGACGACCGCACCTCGAGCGCGGCGTTGTCCTCCAGCGTGGACGTCGACTCCGTGTACACGTAGGTCACCTCGAGCTCGACCCACTCGTCGCAGTCCTGGGCCGACCGGTCGACGCCGCGGTTCGAGCCGATGTCCGACGTGAGGCCGTCGTAGATGCGGCGCTGGTCGTACACGGCGATCGACCAGCCCGCGCACCAGCCGCTGTCGCCCAGGCCCTCGTCCAGCTCGGCGACCAGCGCCACGGCCGTCACCGCGTCGAACCACGACCGTGACGACGCGTTTCGCACCCGGGGGTCGTCGGAGCTCGCGTCCTCCCAGATCGGCGTCCGGGACCCGGTGGGCAGGATCCGGCCGCCGTACTCGGCGGCCATCACCACGAGCAGGCCCAGCGACAGCAGGACCAGCAGCGCCGAGCCCCACACCACCAGGTGGCGCGCCCAGCGCGGCAGCACCCGCCCGGCCTCGCTCACGCCCGCACCGCCGGCCGGCTCACTTCCCGCTGCCGGGGCCGCCGCCCCGGAAGTCCTCGCCCCGGCGGGTCTGGACGCTCTCGTCGACGGCCTGGGCCCGCAGGGCACCGTCGTCGGCGCCCTGGCCGCCCGGTCGGCGCCCGCTCGTGCCGGTCGGCACGTCGTCCCAGCCGTAGCGGCCGAACCGGTAGCGCCGGGGCGACCGGGCCGACGCCGCGTCCCAGTAGACGTTCGACGTGCCCTCCCGGGGCCCGGCCACCACCGTGACCGTGCCGCCGCCGTAGCGCAGGGCGACGCCCCAGGAGCTGACCACCCGGCTGCCGGGCTCGACCGCGCCGGCGATCCGGTCGGCCGTGACCAAGGGCGGGTCCTGCGAGAGCCAGGCGTCGTGGTCGGTGCGCTCCAGGTTGGCGTCGAGCCAGCCGGTCGGGCTCTGGTGACCGATCAGCACCGAGGCCACGACGACCAGGCCGAACAGCAGCGACAGCGCCCCCGCCGACATCAGCCACCAGCGGGTCACGCGGGACACAGCGCCTCCCGGGCCCCGAGCACGGTCCGAGTGCGCACGACCGTGCCGCCGCCCGCCGGCCCGGGGTAGCTGTGCAGGCTCACCCACCGCTCCCCCGTCGGCGCCAGCGCCAGGCCGGTCACGGCGTCGCGGCCCGGGAACTCGACGACCAGCGCCCGGTCGTCCTCCCGGCCCCGCCGGCGCCAGGCGGCGACCTCGGCGGCGAACGCGCCGGCCGGCAGCGCGGCGACCTCGACGGTCGTGGCGGTCCCGCCGGCCGTCACGGTCCGGCCGTCCCGCAGCCACTCCCCCACGCCGGTCCCGCAGGCCACGGTCTCCACCCAGGGCCCACCGTCGCCGTCGACCACCACCTGGTGGGACGCCGCCAGGATCCGCAGCTCCACCGGGCCGCGCCGGAGCGTCGCCACCGCCGGCAGGACCGGCAGGTCGTGGGCGATCCGAAGCTCGTCGGCCCGCGTGTCGACCGCCGCCACGCCCGCCACGACCAGCATCAGAGCGTCACGGTGGCGGCGTCCAGCCACCGGCCCAGCGACAGCTCCCCGCCGTCGCCCCAGTCCTCCACCGCCGCCAGGGCCGTGCCCGGCCCGGCGAACTCGACCACCGTCACGTGCCCCGGCCCGGTGAGCCCGTCCACCCCGGCGGCCAGCCAGCGGGCCCGGTACCGCTCCTTCCGGGTGTACGTGACGCCGCCGTGGGTCAGGGAGCCGCCGTCCAAGGGCGGGCAGGGGCCGTTCTGGTCCTCCCACACGCTGAACGCCAGCCCGCCGTCCAGCTCCTCGACGCACAGCCAGCGGCCGTCGTCGAGCAGGTACTCCACCCACTCGTCGTCGTACGCGATCCATCCGCAGACCCGGTGGCCGAGCCCCTCGACGCCGACGACATCCGCCTGCCCCAGTTGACCCCACCGTCCGAGCCGCTCCAACGGTGCGTTGGGCACGCTCACGGACGGGGAGCATGGCACACGCGCGGCGTGGCGTCCGGTCGCGCCCGCCGTGGCGCGGCGCGACATGGCACGCGCTGCCGGCCGTGCCAGACTCGCAGCGATGTACGTCCCGCCCCCGCCGCCGTCGTCGCTGCTCAGGGCCTCCCACCTGACGCTGACGTACCCGGACGGCACCACCGCGCTCCACGGCCTCGACGTCGAGGTGCCGCGGGGCTCGGTCGGCCTGGTCGGCGCCAACGGGGCGGGCAAGACGACGCTGTTCCGGCTGATGCTCGGGCTCCTGTTCCCGACCTCGGGGACCATCGAGGTCACCGGGCGCTCGGTCGCCGCCGACCCGATCGGCATCCGCAGCCGCCTCGGCTACATGCCCGAGCACGACTGCCTGCCGCCCGACCAGTCGGCCGCCGACCTCGTCGCCACGTTCGGCGAGCTGGCCGGCCTCCCGGCCCGGGCGGCCCGGCAGCGGGCCTCCGACGTGCTCGACCTCGTCGGGCTCGACGAGGCCCGGTTCCGGCCGATCGGTGGGTTCTCCACCGGCATGCGTCAGCGCACCAAGCTGGCCCAGGCCCTGGTGGCCGACCCCGAGCTGCTGCTCCTCGACGAGCCGACCGCCGGGCTCGACCCGGTGGGCCGCGAGGAGATGCTGGCGCTCGTCGAGCGGCTGGCGGGCTTCGGGATCTCGGTGCTGTTCGCGACCCACCTCCTCGACGACGTCCAGCGGACCTGCGACCACGTGGTCATGATCGACGGCGGGCGGCTCGTCCTCGCCGGTCCGATCGACCAGCTCGTCGAGCGCACGGGCGTGCTCCGGGTCGAGGTCGGCGGGCGGCCCGACGGCCTGGAGGCGCTGGGCATGGCGCTGGCGCGGCGGGGCCTGGCGACCCGGCCGGTCGACGCCGCCACCCTCGACGTCGACACCTCGACGTTCGGCGAGGACGCCTTCGACGTGGTGCGCGACGCCATCGCCGACCTCGGCCTCCGCCTCTACTCGCTGTCGAGCCGCCACCGGTCGCTCGACGACCTCTTCCTCCAGGAGGCCCGGCACTAGATGGCAGTGACCACGCCGAGCATGGGTGGCGTCGGGGGCGCCGTCTACGACCGGGGCTACCGGCCCTACGACGGGCCCCGGGGCGGGCGGGCCGCGGCCCGGTGGGCGCTGTGGCGGCTGTCGGTCCGCCGCACGCTGGGCCTCCGGCGGTCGTGGCGCCAGAAGGTGCTGCCCTGGACGCTGCTCGGCATCGCCACCATCCCGGCGATCATCGACGTCGGCGCCCAGTACCTGATCCGCCAGGACGAGGGCGACCGGTTCATCCCCAACTTCCTCTCCTACCGCGACTACAGCGACGTCTCCACGGTGCTGCTGCTGTTCGTCGCGGTGGCGGCGCCCGACGTCATCTGCCCCGACCGCCACGACCGGGTGCTGCCGCTGATCTTCTCCCGGCAGCTCACCGGCGTCGACTACGTGGTGGCCAAGGTGGGGGCGGTCGCCTCGGTGGTGTTCGGGTTCGCGTTCCTGCCCCAGATGGTCCTGTTCGTCGGGCAGACCTTCGTCAGCAGCGACGGCGCGCTCGACTACTACCTCGACCACGACGAGGTGATCTGGCAGGTCGGCGTGTCGTCGGCGGCCTTCGCCCTGTACTACGCGCTGATCAGCGTGGCGCTGGCGTCGCTGACCGACCGCCGCATCGTCGGCGGCATCGCCTTCCTCGGCCTGGTGCTGGTCAGCTCGGTCATCGCCGGGGCGCTGATGTCGACCAACGGCGACGACGAGACGGTGTACGACCTGATCAGCGTCATCACCCCACCCCGTGTGGTGCGCGACCTCGTCTTCCTGGGCGAGGTCCACTGGGGGGAGCCGCTGTCGGGCGTGAACGGCGGCGGCCTGATGGGCGTGCTGGTGTACGTCGCCATCTGCTCGGTGTCCGCGGCGGTCCTGCTGTGGCGCTACCGGGAGGTGGAGCTGTGAGCGACCCTGCCGGTGCGCCAGGCGACCCTGCCGGCGCGCCGGGTGTGCCCGGCGTCCCCGTCCCGCAGGGCGCCCCCGGCGCACCTGCCCCGTACGGCGTCCCCGGTGCGCCGGCCGGCGCCGCCGGCAGCCCGGCCGCGCCCGCCCCGCACGGCGCCCCGCCGCCACCGCCGATCACCCAGCCTCCTCCCCCGCCGCCGCCCCGGCTCGACCCGGCCTTCGTGCCCGACGCCACCGTCGTGGCCGACGCCGTGTCGATCTGGTTCGGGCAGAAGGTGGCGGTCACCGAGCTGTCCTGCTCGTTCGGCCCCGGCGTCACCGGCCTCCTGGGCCCCAACGGCGCCGGCAAGACCACGTTCATGCGGGCGATCTGCGGGCTGCTGCCGGCCAACCAGGGCACGGTCCGCGTGCTCGGCCGCGACCCCCGCACCGCCCGGGAGGCCCAGCACGACATCGCCCTCGTCCCCGAGGACAACGCCGTCCCCGGCGCGCTGACCGCCCGCCAGCTCGTCACCTACACGGCGTCGCTGCACCGGGTGCGCGACCGGACCGTCGTCGACCGGTGCCTCCACACCGTCGGGCTGCTGGAGGTCGCCGACCGGAAGGTCGGCAAGTTCTCCAAGGGCATGCGGCAGCGGGCCAAGGTGGCCGCCGCCCTCGCCACCGACCCCACCGTGCTGGTCCTCGACGAGCCGCTGAACGGCGCCGACCCCGTCCAGCGGGTCGCCCTCATCGATCTGTTCCAGCAGCTCGGCGACCAGGGGCGGACGGTCATCGTCAGCTCCCACGTGCTCCACGAGGTCGAGCGGCTCGCCAGCCGCCAGATCGTGATCATCCGCGGGCGGCTCGCCGCGGCGGGCGAGCACCGGGCCATCCGCGACTCGCTGGCCGACCGGCCCCGCTCGGTGCTGGTCCGCACCCCCGACCCCCGGCGCCTGGGCGCCGACCTGCTGGGGCTCCCGGCGGTGCAGGGCGTCACGCTCGACGGCGGCGGCCTCGTCGTCACGTCCACCCGGGCCGGCGAGCTGGCCGAGGCGCTGCCCGTGGTCGCCCGAAAGGCGGGCGCCCGCCTCCTCGAGGTCCGGCCCCTCGACGACTCGCTCGAGAGCGTCTTCCGGGAGCTGCTGCGATGACCGACACGCACGCCCAGGCACCCGCCCCCGCCTCCCGGGCCGGCGGCGCCATCCCCCCGGCGTTCGTGGCGGTGGTGCTCTACACGCTGCGCGCCTGCCTGCCGGCCAAGCGGTGGTTCGGCGTGCTCCTGCCGTGCGCGGGGGCGCTGCTGCTCGCCCTCATCGTCCAGGGCGCGCACGAGAGCGACCGGATCGAGGCCTGGTCCGAGATCGCCCGCCACGGGCTCTTCGGGCTCGTCCTCCCGCTCACCTGCCTGGTCATCGGCGATGCCGTCCTCGGCGCCGACGCCCGGGCCGGCACCTTCCAGCTCACGTGGCTCTCGCCGGTGCCCTTCCCCACGATCGCCGTCGGCCGCTGGCTCGGCGGGTGGCTGGTGTCGCTGGTCACCGTGGTGCCGGCGTTCGCCCTGGCCGCCAACGTCGCCGGCCAGCCCGAGTCGACGGGCGCGATCGCCCTGGCGGCGGCGGCCGGGTCGGCCGCGTACGTCGCCCTCTTCCTGCTCCTCGGCGTGCTGGTCAAGCGCTCGACGATCTGGTCGCTCACCGTCGTGCTCGTGGGCGAGCGGCTGATCGGCAGCGAGCTCGCCGGCGTCGGGCAGGTGTCGCCCATGTGGCAGGCCCAGCAGGTCTTCGCCGGCCTCTGGGAGGACAGCCAGATCTACATCCTCCGGGACGGCATGCCCGAGGGCACGGCGGCCGTGGTCCGGCTGGCGCTCGTGGGCGCCGTCTGCCTGGCCGTCGCCACCTGGCGCCTGCGCGGCATGCGGCCGATCAGCGGCGACGACTGACGGCCACCTGACGGCCGCCCTCCGCCCCGGACTTTACGGACAGGTAGGTTGGCGCCCGTGACCGACCCGTCCCGCACCGAGTCCTTCACCGGCCGCCACATCGGGCCCTCCGACGACGACCTCGCCGCCATGCTGGCCACGCTGGGGGTGGCCAGCCTCGACGAGCTGATCGACCAGGCCGTCCCGGCGACGATCCGCACCGACAAGCCGCTCGCGCTCGACGAGGCCGCGAGCGAGGCCGAGGTGCTGGCCCGGCTGCGGGCCCTCGCCGCCAAGAACACGGTGGCCACGTCGCTCATCGGGCAGGGCTACTACGGCACCCACACGCCCGGCGTGATCCTCCGGAACGTCCTGGAGAACCCGGCCTGGTACACGGCCTACACGCCGTACCAGCCCGAGA
>DATCLV010000780.1:0-3474 GCA_036563745.1 Acidimicrobiales bacterium
TCCGAGGCGCGGCTCATCCCGACACCAGCGAGGCGATGGCCCACACCGCGGCCACGAAGCCGACCAGCGCCATCAGCAGGCTGCGGCCCACGGGTGCCTTGCGCAGGTCGCCCTTCTTCGGCTGTTCCGGTGGGCGCAGCAGGGCCACCATGTTGCCGACGAACAGCGCGCCGCCGAGCGCCAGCGTCAACAGGGGCAGCAGGTCGTCGCCGAGGAACATGGCTCAGACGTTGCGGGCGGCGTTGTCGAAACGGGTGTAGGGCCCGAGGAACACCAGGTTGCACTTGCCGGTGGCGCCGGCGCGGTGCTTGGCGACGATGAGCTCGGCCATGCCCTTGTCCTTCGAGTCCTCGTGGTACACCTCGTCGCGGTAGATGAACATCACCACGTCGGCGTCCTGCTCGATCGACCCCGACTCCCGGAGGTCGGCGAGCATCGGCCGCTTGTCGGCCCGCATCTCCAGCTGGCGGGACAGCTGCGACAGCGCCACCACCGGGCACTCCAGCTCGCGGGCGAGGATCTTCAGGCCACGGCTCATCTCCGACACCTCGACCTGCCGGTTCTCGGCGTTGCCTCGGCCGGTCATCAGCTGGAGGTAGTCGATGATGATCATGCCGAGGTTGCCGACCTGGCTCTTCAGCCGCCGGGCCTTCGACCGGATCTCCATGACCGTGAGGTTCGGGTTGTCGTCGATCCAGATCGGCGCCGAGGCCAGCCGGCCGATCGCCTGGCTGATGCGGCTCCAGTCGTCCTCGGTGAGGTTGCCGGTGCGGACCCGCTGCGAGTCGATCCGGGCCTCGCCGCACAGCATCCGCTGGCTGAGCTCGAGGTTGCCCATCTCGAGGCTGAACACCAGCACCGGGTAGTTCGCGTAGAGCGCGGCGTGGGTGGCCATGCCCAGCGCGAACGACGTGTTGTGGGTGGGGACCATCGTCCGCCCCGCCAGGTACACGTGGTTGGGCGAGTCGACGGTGATGCACCGCACCGGCACCGACGGCACCGGGCGGATGGCGCGCACCGCCCGCCGGGTCATGGCGCCGTGCGTGCGGTGGCTCTTCGTGGCCTCCAGCTGGGCCGCCTTGCGGGGCAGGCGGAACACCGGGTCGAGCGGCGTCCAGCGGAACCACCACATGGTGGCCGGCCGACCGTCGGGGGCGACGACCCGCCGCCGGCGGATGCGGCCGGCCTTGTGCCCGAGCGTGCAGACGAGCTCGTGGGCCTGCTGCACGAGGGCCAGGTCGGACAGGCACAGCTCGACCGTGCCGTGGTCGTCGACCACGTGGCCGTCGGTGTCGAGCAGGCCCTGGAGGAGCGCCAGCCGCTGCTTCGACGACGCCCGCAGGTACGCGGCGGGGATCGTGTCGAAGCGGTGGCGGCGCTCGGTGGGCTGGCCGGCCATCGCCAGCTCCACCGCGAAGTGCTCGGCGTCGCCGGGCTCCAGCGCCCGGCCGTCGCCCAGCTGGCAGCCCAGCGCGTAGGGGTCGATCGGCAGCTCGGGCTCGGGCAGGTCGAGCGGCTGGACCAGCGGCACGTACCAGTTGGGACGGTGGCCGGGCCCGGCCTGCAGGCCCTCCTCGAGCATCTGCCGGGTGGTGACCACCCGCGGCCCCCGCGGCGGGCGGGACCGGCGGTGCCGGGCGCGCAGCGCCTTCCACCGCGGCAGGTCGTAGGCCACCCACTGGTGGTCGGCGTCGGCCACCAGCGTGGACCCGTCGTCGAACTCGACCTCGAAGCACTCGCGGTCGTGCTGGACCGGCGTGGCGTAGGTGACCGTGCACGGCCGGCCCTGGTCGTCGAGGACCTGGTCGCCCTCGACCAGGTCGCCCATCGTGGTCCACCCGGTGGGCGTGGGGATCGGCGTGTCGAGGGCCAGCGCCTTGCCCATGGCGGGCCGGGCCCCGACGATGATCAGCGCGTTGGGCTGGAGACCGGAGAGCAGCTCGTCGAGGTCGGCGTAGCCGGTGGGGGTGCCGGTGATCGCGTCGCCCCGGCCGTAGAGCTGCTCCAGCCGGTCGAGGTTGAGGCCCAGCAGCTCCTCGATCTTCGCCGTGGTGTCGGTGACCCGGCGCTGGTTGACCTCGTAGACCAGCGACTCGGCACGGTCGAGCGCCTTGGTGACGTCCTCGGGGAGGCTGTAGCCGATCTCCGCGATCTCGCCGGCCACGCCGATGAGCCGCCGGAGCAGGGCGTGCTCCTCGATGATCTTGGCGTAGCCCACGGCGTTGGTGGTGGCCGGGGTGGAGGCCATGATCTGCACCAGCGCCTGGTGGCCGCCGACCACGTCGAGGAGGCCGCTGCGGCGCAGCTCGTCGGCCACGGTGACCGGGTCGACCGGCTGGCCGGTGGCGTAGAGCGAGTGGATCGCCTCGTAGATGTGGGCGTGCGCCGGCTTGTAGAAGTCGGCCGCCCGGATGATGCCCGCGGCGTTCGCGATGGCTTCCTGGTCGAGCATCATCGCGCCCAGCAACGACTCCTCCGCCTGCAGGTCGTGCGGCGGGACGCGTGCGCCCGAGCGGGGTCGCTGCGGCGTCGGATCGTCGTCAGAACGTGCCATGGGAGACCTCACCCTCGCAGGACCGCCCTGTGTGGAGGAAGACGGAAAACCCTGGGGAAAACCGGGGGAACTCTTGTGAAAAACCCCCGGTCCCTGGGGATGAGCCGACCACTCCACGCGTGCGCGGGCGCGCCGGCCCAGCGTGTAGCTGTGGTCGTACGGCCCGCGCGATGTGGAGAAGTTGTGGATCGCCGCGCGGTGGGCGATCGAGGCCGATCGGTGGCCGCCGGCGGGGGGCTGCCGGCGGCCACGACGGCCACGAGGCCGGTGGCTACTCGGCCACGACCTCGACGGTGATCGGGAACTGCACGTCGGCGTGCAGCTTCACCGGCACCGAGTGGGTGCCCAGCGTCTTGACGGGCTCGGCCAGCTCCAGCTTGCGCCGGTCGATCTCCACGCCCGTCTGCTCGTGGACCGCGGCGGCGATGTCGGCCGCGGTGACCGAGCCGAAGAGCTTGCCCTCGCTCCCGGCCCGGGCGCTGATGGTCACGACCTTCGACACCAGGGTGGTGGCCACCTCCTCGGCGGCCGACCGGTCCTGGGCGTCGCGCAGGTCGCGCGCCCGGCGCATGGCCTGCGCCTGGGCCTGGGCGCCCTCGGACGCCTTGAACGCGATGCCCTTCGGCACCAGGTAGTTGCGGGCGTAGCCGTCGGCGACGTCGATGATGTCGCCGCGCTTGCCCAGGTCGACGACGTCGGTGCGGAGGATGACCTTCATCACTCGCCGCCCTCCGCCGTCTCGGTGCCCGCCGCGGCGCCGGCCGGGGCCTCGGCGGTCACCGGCTCCTCACGCGGTGCCTCGCGCTCGGCCCGGGCCTCGCGGTCGGCGCGGGAGCCACGGTCGCCCTTGTCGCCCCGGGCACCCCGCTGCTGCGTGATGCGGGTGACGTAGGGCAGCAGCGCCATCTCGCGGGCGTTCT
>DATCLV010000781.1:0-4281 GCA_036563745.1 Acidimicrobiales bacterium
GCTCAACCGGGTGGTGGGCCGGCGCGCCGCGATCGTCGAGGAGCGGCCGGGCGTCACCCGCGACCGCAAGGACCTCGACGCCAACTGGAACGGCCGCGACTTCCGCATCGTCGACACCGGCGGCTGGATGGCGGGCGGCACGAGCCTCGACCAGAAGGTGAGCCGCCAGTCGGAGCGGGCGGTGGCCGAGGCCGACCTGGTCCTGTTCGTGGTCGACGTCACGACCGGCATCACCGAGGACGACAGCCAGGTCGCCGAGCTGCTCCGCCGCTCCGGGAAGCCGGTGCTGCTGGTGGCCAACAAGGTCGACGACGCGTCGCACGAGCACCTCAAGTGGGAGCTGCTGTCGCTCGGCCTGGGCGACCCGCTGACCGTGAGCGCCCTGCACGGCCGGGGTTCGGGCGACCTGCTCGACCGGGTGGTCGCCATGCTCCCCGAGCCGGCGACCGAGCCGGCGACCGGGCCGGCCACCGGGCCCGGGCCCGCCGAGCCCTCCGAGACGCCCGCCGGTGCCACCGGGGCGGACGACGAGCTCCCCGCCGCGGCTGCCGGCACCGTCGGCACCGCCGACGACGGCGAGGGCGACGACGCCGTCTCCGTCGCCATCGTCGGGCGGCCCAACGTGGGCAAGTCGACCCTGTTCAACCGCCTGATCGGCGACGACCGGGCGGTCGTCCACGACATGCCCGGGACCACCCGCGACGCCATCGACACGGTCATCGAGACCGAGCTGGGCCGCATCCGCCTGGTCGACACCGCGGGCATGCGCCGCAAGTCGAAGGTGTCGGAGGCCACCGAGTACTACTCGCTGGTCCGGGCGTTGGAGGCGGTCGACAAGGCCGAGGTGGCGCTGCTGGTGATCGACTCGACCGAGGGCGTCACCGGGCAGGACCAGCGGTTGGCCGAGCGCATCGACGCCGCCGGCTGCCCGATCGTCGTGCTGCTCAACAAGTGGGAGCTGCTCGACGCCGAGGCCCGGGCCGAGCTGCGCTGGCAGGTGGGCGAGAAGCTGCGGTTCGTGGGCGAGGCCCCGGTGCTGCCGATCAGCGCCCTGTCCGGCAAGGGCGTGCACAAGCTGCTGCCGGCGCTGGAGGGCTCCATCGAGGCGTACCACCGCCGGGTGCCGACCCGGAAGGTGAACGAGGTGATCCAGGCGGCCCAGCAGCTGCACTCCGCCCCGGGCGGGGCGCGGGTGCTCTACGCCACCCAGGGCGCCACCGACCCGCCGACCTTCACGCTGTTCGCCAACCGCGAGCTGCCCCGCACCTACCTCCGCTACCTCGAGCGGAAGCTGCGCGAGGCGTTCGACCTCGGCGCCACCCCGGTGAAGCTCCGGGTGCGGCGCCGCACGTCCTGAAAGGGACCGAACACGCCATGTACGCGTTCCTGCATGTTTTACTTACGTTACGACTTGGGGTGGAGCACTCCCCGCGGCGCGCGCCGCGCCAGTAGCATCGGCCCTGCGCATGAGCCTGGTCCTTTCCCTCGTGGCCGTCGCGTGCTGCATCGCTTGCTCGGTGTGGGGACGTTCGGCCCTCCGTGTTCGCTCCGTGTGGCGGCGCGTCGAGGGCGAGCACGGATCCGATGCCGACACGGTGGTGCTGTTCCGCTCGTCGTTCCGGAAGGAGATCCACACGGCCGCGCTGTACGCCGCCCTGGCCATCGGGGCGGCGACGACGGCGGCGTGGGGCCTGCCGGGCGCGGCCGGGTTCGCGCTGGCGCTGCTCCCGGTGGCGGCCACGCTGGCCTACAGCGGTGAGATGGCCAAGGACGCCCACCTGGCGGAGGACCGGGCGTCGATCGAGCGCCGGGCCGAGGAGGTCCTGACCCAGGAGGAGCTGGCCCCGAAGCGGTGGGCGGCCCGCCTGGCGCCGGAGGACCTGCCCGACTTCGCCGGCTTCGAGCTGGGCCGGGTGTACCAGGCCGGCACCGGCATGATGGCCGGCGACTTCTACGACGTGTTCCGGGTCGGCACCCACCGGATCGCCGCGGTGATCGGCGACGTGACCGGCCGCGGGATCGAGCCGTCGATCACGGCGTTCCAGGCGAAGTACCTGCTGCGGGTGTTCCTGCGCCAGTACCGCGACCCGGCGCAGGCGCTGGAGGAGCTCAACGCCCAGATGTCGGCGCTCGAGCGCGGCGAGGAGTTCATCTCGCTGGTGGTCGTGGTGTTCGACACCGACGCCGGCACGCTGCGGTTCGCCTCGGCGGGCCACCCGGCGGCGTGGCTGTGGCACGACAAGGGCGTGAAGCCGCTGCGGGCGACCGGGCCGCTGCTGATGCTCGACCCGAACTCGCGCTACCACAGCCGGGAGATCCCGCTGGCGCTGGGCGACCTGCTGCTGCTCTACACCGACGGGCTGGCCGAGGTCCGCAACGGCGAGCAGATCTTCGGCGAGGAGCGCATCGCCAACACGCTGCGGCGCGACCCGAACGCGGCGCCCGCGGTCCTGTGCAAGAGCCTGCTGGAGGCGGCGCGGGACTTCGCGTCGGACCCGATGTCCGACGACGTGGCGATCCTGGCGATCCGCCGGACCTGACCCGGGCATCGGTCCCGGCCGGCCGACCAGCTGGCCAGCCAGCGGGCGACCTCATCCGCGCCCGCCGCAGGGGAACGGCGCCCAACTGCCGCGCCGGAAGTTCCACGCGTCTCCGCACAAACTGGTTGAGCATCTAGCATCTGACCGGCAATGCGGCCGGAGGAGGATGCGGTGGAGGTGAGCGTGGGGAGCCAGGGGCGGCGGCGCTACGCGATCGGCGTGGGGTTGGCGGCGTTGGTGTGCCTGGTGGGCGCGGCGGTCTGGACGGCGCCGAACGGCAGCACGGCCGCCGACCTCCCGGACCCGCCCGCGGGCTGGGAGCTGGTGTGGGCCGACGACTTCGCCACGCCCGCCGGCACGCTGCCGTCGCGGGACGACTGGCTGTTCGACCTGGGCCACAACTACCCGGGCGGGCCACCCAACTGGGGCAACAACGAGGTGCAGGCCTACACCGACGACCCCGCCAACGTCTCGACCGACGGGCAGGGCAACCTGGCCATCACCCCGATCCGGGACGCGGCCGGGAACTGGACCTCGGCCCGCATCGAGACCACCCGCACCACCTTCAAGGCGCCGGAGGGCGGGGTCCTGCGGATCGAGGGCCGCATCCAGCTGCCCCAGGTCGCGGGCGAGGAGGCCGACGGCTACTGGCCGTCGTTCTGGGCGGTGGGCTCGCCGACCCGGGGCGCCCCCGACCTGTGGCCGTCGATCGGCGAGATCGACATCTACGAGAACTTCAACGGCGAGGCGGAGATCTCCGGCACGCTGCACTGCGGCGTGGCGCCCGGCGGTCCCTGCAACGAGTTCACCGGGATCTCCGGCACCACCGGCTGCCCCGGCGGGTCGTGCCGGACCGGCTTCCACGTCTTCCGGGTGGAGTGGGACCGCAGCACGACCCCCAACGAGCTGCGCTGGTACGTCGACGGCCAGCACTACCACACGGTCAGCCAGGCCGACCTGCCCGCCGCGACCTGGGAGGAGATCACCGGCCACGGCGGCTACTTCCTGCAGCTGAACGTGGCCATCGGCGGCACGGCCCCCGACGGCCACGCCGGGCATCCCACGCCCACCGCGGCCACCGCCTCGGGCCGGCCGATGCTGGTCGACTACGTGGCGGTGTGGGCCCGGGACGGCGGGGCCGGCGACGCCGACGACCCGCCCCCGCCCGACGACGACCCCGCGTCCGACGACGGGGCGGCCGGCTCGACGTCGTCCACGTCGAGCACCCCGCCGACCTCGTCGACGTCGAGCACCTCGAGCACCTCGTCCACCAGCAGCCCGGCCCCGGCCCCGCCGACCGGCGAGGCACCCGGCGGCGGGAGCGGGAGCGGCAGCGGCCCGGTGCAGGACGGCCGGAACGGCTGGGACGCCCGCTCGCCGATCCCGGCCGAGCGCTACGACGAGCAGTCCGGCGTGCAGCTGGAGGCCACCCGCGACCCCGGCGGGATCGGGGGCCGGCACATCGGCTTCATCGCCCACGACGACTGGGTGCGGTTCGACGACGTGGACTTCGGCGGCACGCCGCTCACCAAGTTCACCGCCCGGGTCGCGTCCGGCGCCCACGACGCCGCCCGGGGACGGATCAAGATCCGCCTCGACGACCCCCACTCGGTGCCGGTCGGCGCGCTCGACGTCGGGCCCACCGGCGGCTGGCAGAGCTGGACGACGTCCACGGTCCACATCGCCCCGGTCGCCGGTGAGCACACCGTGTACCTGACGTTCGTCAGCGAGCAGCCCGAGG
>DATCLV010000784.1:0-11147 GCA_036563745.1 Acidimicrobiales bacterium
CGAACCTGCCCCCGAAACGGGGAGCTGGCTCCCCGTTTCGGGGGCAGGTTCGGGGTGGGGAGGTTCGATGTGGGCAGGTTCGATGTGGGGAGGTTCGGGGTGGTGTGACGCACCGGGTACAGGAGCGGGGGCCACGATCGACCACGACGGACGGAGCGACCTCGTGACGGACACCAGGACAGGCGCAGGTTCCGACCCCACGCCCGACCGCGCCGGTCGGCGCCCCACGTCGTGGTGGCGGCTCGGGCCGGACACGGCGCTCGGGTCGGTGCTGCGGTTCCGGGAGCTGGAGCTCGACCCGGTCGCCCGCCGCCTCGCCCGGGTGGCGTCGATCGACGACCTGCGCCGGCTGGCCCGCCGCCGCCTGCCCCGGGGCGTGTTCGACTACATCGACGGCGGCGCCGAGGCGGAGCGCACGCTGGTCGCCAACGTCGAGGCGTTCGCCCGCCGCTCGTTCCGGCCCCGGGTGCTGCGCGACGTCGGCGATGTCGACCCGTCGACCACCCTGCTGGGCCGCCCGCTGCCGATCCCGCTGGTGCTGTCGCCCACCGGGTTCAGCCGCATCGCCGACCCGGACGGCGAGCTGGCCGTCGCCCGCGCCGCGGCCCGGGCCGGCCTCCCCTACACGCTGTCGACGCTGGCGACCCGGTCGATCGAGGAGGTCGCGGCGGCCTCGGGCGACGGCGCCCGCTGGTTCCAGGTCTACGTGTGGCGCGACCGGGGCCTGGTGCGCTCGATGATCGAGCGGGCCGAGGCCGCGGGTTACGAGGCGCTGGTCGTCACCGTGGACACCGCCGTGCTGGGCAAACGGGAGCGGGACGTGCGGCGGGGCTTCTCGCTGCCGCCCAAGCTCGGGCTCGGCACCTTGGTCGACGGGGCGCTGCACCCGGGTTGGACCTGGGACTTCGTGCGGGCCGAGCCGATCCGCTTCGCCAACGTGGTCGGGGCCGACGTGCCGCAGGGCGACGGCACCGCCGCCGTCTCGCTCGCCGAGTACGTGAACCAGCAGTTCGACCCCACGCTGTCGTGGACCGACCTCGACTGGATGCGGACGATATGGGACGGGCCCATCGTCGTGAAGGGCATCCAGACCGTCGAGGACGCCCGGCTCGCCGTCGACGCCGGGGTCGAGGCCATCGCCCTGTCCAACCACGGCGGCCGCCAGCTCGACACCGCGCCGACGCCGATCGACCTGGTCGAGCCGGTGGTCCAGGCCGTGGGCGACGCCGTCGCCGTGCTGTGCGACGGCGGGGTCCGGCGGGGGAGCGACATCGTGAAGGCCGTGGCCCTGGGGGCGACGGCGTGCATGGCGGGTCGCGCGTACCTGTACGGGCTGGGCGCGGGCGGCGAGCGGGGCGTCGACACGGCGCTGGCCCTGCTCGACGCCGACGTCCGCCGCACGATGGCGTTGATCGGGGCTCGGACGGTCGGCGACCTCGCTCGCGAGCTCGTCGAGTGACCGGACCGGCCCGGCCCGCGAACGAGGGAGCGAGCTCCCCGTTTCGGCGTCGGTCCGGTGTCGGGTCAGTCGACGACGTACCAGTCGCCGTCCTGGTGGCGGAGGGTGGTGTCGCCCAGCTCGCGCTCGGTGAAGGCGACGTCGGCGACGATCGCCTCGACCGGGATCTCGACCACGCCGGGCGTCGAGTCGTCCACCATCGTCGGGTCGACGGTCGCCGTGCGCAGGGCCGCCTCCTGCTCGGGCGAGATCATCTCGAACACGATGCCGAAGGTCTGCTCGCAGGGGCCGAAGCCGTCGGCCTCGGCCTCGGCGGCCGCCGGCGCGGCGACCTCGCACACGGTGTCGATGTCGTTCTCGCCCAGGGCGTGGAGGAACGCCTCGAAGCGGGCGATCGCCGCCTCCGTCGTGGCCGGCGACCCTCCGCCGCCCGAGCCGCCCGAGCCGCCCGAGCCACCGCCACCCGAGCCACCCGAGCCGCCCGAGCCACCGGAGCCGCCGCCGTCCCCCTCGTCGATCGGCGGCGTCGACGACAGGCGGCCCATGTCGACCTCGTTCCGGGTCGGCGTGCCCCACAGCTCACCGCCGATCGTGCCCAGCGCCACGTGCTCCGACCCCGGCGCCCCGGTCGGTGCGAACGTGCCGCGGCTGGTCTCCCACTCGACCGAGACCGTCCCGGTCGACGGGTCGCCGGTGAGCCCCTCCACGGGCAGCGCCGCGAGGACCGGCGCGTCGGACACCTGCTCGAAGCCGTCACCGTCGACGCGCCACACCCCCGCGGACTCGGCCGAGGTGCAGTACTGCCCGCCCGGGTCCTCGTCGTTCCACGACAGGGTCGCGTGGAGGACCCCGCCGTTGAAGAACAGGGTCTCGATGTCGGCGACCCGGCCGGGCCCGTCCTCGGGGAGCGTGGGGCGCTCGACCTCGTGCAGGTCCTCGGGGTCGAGCACGTACACCTGGTCGTACATGCCGCACGCGGTCCCCCACAGGCTGCCGATCACGGCGACCCGCTCGCCGTGGGCGTCGACGGCGACCTGGCCGATCCCGCTGCCGCCCTCGTTCTTGAACGACGCCGTCGCCTCGCCGGTCAGGGGGTCGATCTTGTAGAGGGTGTCGGGCCCGCTGGCGGCGGGATCGACCGAGTGGGCGACGAGGAGCTCGCCGTCGACGTCGCCGTAGAGGACGAAGCCGTCGTCGGGGTTGGGGAGACCGATCGTGACGCGGCCGGTGGAGGCGAGGGTCCCGGGGTCGAACCACTCGACCGTCCCCTCGTTGTGGAGGCCGGCCACGAGGTCGCCGCCGTCCTCGCCGGCACCCTCGAGGTAGGCGACGTCGCAGCCGTCGCAGCTGCCCTCCACGAGGGGTGTGCCGGGCCCGGTCCACAGGAACACCGTGTCGCCGACCGCGGCGACGAGCCGGGAGTGGTCGAGCGACCAGTCGGCGCCGGAGATCCACTGCTCGGGTTCCAGCTCGCGGACCGGATGGGTGATGCCGTCGTCGAGGACCAGCAGCCGCCCGCCCTCGCCGGCCGCGCCGAGCTCGCCGTAGAGCACCCGGGTGCGGTCGGCGACGCTCTGCACCGACGGCTGCCCGGCGCCGGGGTGCTCGTCCAGGTAGGTGGCGGCCGCCTCGGGGTCGACGATGCCCCAGCCGAACTCGTCGGTGCGGGTGTCGACGGGCTGGCGGTCGTCGGTGCGGGCCGACCGGGTGATCGCCTCGCGGATGGCGTCGGGCGGCGCCTCGGGGTGGCGGGCCTTCAGCAGCGCCGCCACCGCCGCTACGTACGGCGTGGCCTGCGACGTGCCGCTCACCTCGCAGGTGACCCGGTCGTCGCCGTCCTCGGTGAGGCAGTCCGACAGGATGTCGACGCCGGGGGCCGACACGTCGACGGTGCGGTTGGCCGACGAGAACCCGGCGCGCTCGTTGTCCTCGTCGTGGGCGCCGACCGACAGCACGGTGTCGTAGGTCGCCGGCCACTTGAGCTCGTTGCGCTCCTCGCACGGGTTGGGGTCGCTGTCCCACGGCGGTCGCCACCACTCGTCGTGGCCGGCGTCCTCGCCGCCGCAGTTGCCGGCGCCGCCCACGACGACCACGCCCTGCCGCTCGGCGTAGAGCACCGCGGTCAGCTCGGTGTCGCTGGGCTCGGAGCCCTGGATCGACATGTTGACGACGTCGGCGCCGTGGTCGACGGCCCAGCGCACGTACTCGCCGAGGTCGTTGCTGGGGCCGGCGAGGTCCACGTCGTCGCCGTCGTAGTACTGGACGTCCATCAGCCGGGCGCCGGGCGTGAGGCCGACGACGCCGGCGCCGTCGTGGGCGGCGGCGACGATGCCGGCGACGTGGGTGCCGTGGCTGTCGTAGTCGCCCTCGTAGCGGTGGTACCAGGGCGCCCGCTCGACGACGTGGGCGCCGAGGTCGGCGTGCTCGGGGTCGATGCCGGTGTCGATGACGGCCACGGTGACGTCGGCAGAGGCCGGCCACAGCTCCCGGACCTCCTCCCCGTCGAGGTGCTCGGGGGCGAGCGCCCACTGCCCGTCGCCCTCCTGGGCCGGCGCCGCGGGCGTGACCGGCGCCGCGGGCGCGGCGGGCCCGGTCGGGTGGCGGGGCACCGGGCGGTCGGCGGCCACGACGTCGGGTTCGGCCCGCCGCTCCTCGAGCACCGACTCGACCTCGTCGGCGTCGACGACCTCGCCCTGGTAGGACAGGCACCCGTCGACGACCCGCACGACGGTGATCTCCACCTGTCCCTCGCCGGGCTCGGGGGTGTCCTCGGCGTCGGGGCAGTCCGGGTTGGCGGTGAGCCCGTCGAGGAGCTCCTCCCGGACGGGGTTCGGCTGGGGCATCCCGTCGCCGCCGTCCCGCAGGGCCACCACGGCGACGCCGGCCACGACCACGGCCGCGGCGATGGCGCCGCCCACCGCCTGTGTTCGCGTCACCGGCACGTTCGCTCACTCCAGAGAGTCACGGAACGGGGACGGTAGACGCCCGCCACGTCGAGCGGTCGTCGCGCCGCCGCCGACGGCGTCCCCCCGGGAGGGGCGGCGGCCGCCGGGTACGCCCTATCGTCGGTCCGATGGGCAGGTCGGGGCGCCGGACGCGAGCGAGCGCGGTCAGGTGACCGGGTACCGGCTCGGGGTCGACCTCGGCACCACGTGGACCGCGGCCGCCGTCACCCGATCGGGCGGGGCCACCGGCACCGCCGAGGTCGTGTCCCTCGGCACCCGGGCGGCCGTCGTGCCGTCGCTCGTGCTGGTCAAGGCCGACGGTGACGTGCTGGTCGGCGAGGCCGCCGCCCGCCGCGGCGCCACCGAGCCCGACCGGCTGGCCCGCGAGTTCAAGCGCCGCATCGGCGACCCGACGCCCCTCCTCGTGGGCGGGTCGCCGTGGTCGGCCGACGGGCTGACCGGGCTGCTGCTGCGGTGGGTCGTCGACCAGGTGGCGGCGCTGGAGGGCGGTCCGCCCGAGGCGCTGGCCGTCGCCCACCCCGCCAACTGGGGCGAGTACAAGCGCGACCTGCTGCGCCAAGCCGTGGCCCGGGCCGACCTCGACGTGCCCGCCGACCGGGTGGTCCTCGTCTCCGAGCCCGAGGCGGCCGCCGCCCACTACGCCACCCAGCAGCGGGTGGCGCCGGGGTCGGTGGTGGCCGTGTACGACCTGGGCGGCGGCACGTTCGACGCCGCCGTCCTCCGCAAGACCGCCACGGCCTGGGAGATCCTCGGCGAGCCCCAGGGCGTCGAGCGCCTGGGCGGGATCGACTTCGACGAGGCCGTGCTCGGGCACGTGGTGGCGACGCTGGGGGTCGACGCCGAGACGCTCCCGCCGGTCGCCCGGGCCCGCCTGCGGGCCGACTGCGTCGAGGCCAAGGAGGCGCTGTCGTCCGACACCGCCGTGGCCGTCCCGGTGCCGTTCGACCCGGGTGGCCGGGGCGAGGTCCGCCTCACCCGGGCCGAGCTCGAGGACATGGTGCGCGGCCCGCTGGGGGCGACCACGACCGCGCTGCGCCAGGCGCTGCGGTCGGCCGGGGTCGCGCCGGAGGCCGTCGACGCCGTGCTGCTGGTGGGCGGCAGCTCCCGCATCCCGCTGGTGGGCCAGCTCGTCGGTCGGGAGCTGGGCCGGCCGGTCGCCATCGACGCCCACCCGAAGCACGCGGTCGCCCTGGGTGCCGCCCTGCACGCCCCCGCACCACGGGCCACGCCGGCACCGGCACCGGCAGCGGGACCGGGACCGGCACCCGCGTCCGCACCGGCACCGGGACCGGGACCGGGACCCGCGCCCGCTCCGGCACCGGCACCGGGACCGGGACCCGCGCCCGCTCCGGCACCCGCGCCCGCTGCGGTGCCCACGCCGGTTCCCGCGCCCCGGCCCGCACCGCTCCCGCCGTCGCCGCCGCCCCCATCGATGCCCGCCCCGCCGGGGGACCGGCCGACCGGTGCCGACCGGCGCCGGCCGTTCGTCGGGGCCGTCGCCGCCGCGGGCGTGGTCGCCGCGGCGGTCCTCGTCGGCGCGCTGCTGGTGCAGGGCGACGACGATCCCGGCGCCGGACCCGGGCCCGCCACGACCACCACGACCACCACGACCGGTACCCCGGCGACCACCGCCACCCCGGCCACCGCCGGCGCACCGCCCGCCGACACGCCCGACTTCACCGCCGACTTCGACGGCCGACCCGGCGAGGGCGACGAGCTGGTCGACTGGCTGCTCGCCCACAAGGGCACCACCGTCCACCTCGACCTGACCTTCGCCGACGAGCCCGCCGGCAACGACAGCCCGCCCCTGTGGAGCGACTGCGCCGGCGGCGAGCTGTGCGAGGGCTACGTCCTCCACCTCCGCGTCGACGGCTCGCCGCCGTTCCGCCGGTCCCGCGACCGGACCCAGCTGGAGGGCTACTTCTACGTCGCCGCCGTCGACGGGCCCTTCCAGGGCCTCTACAGCATCGCCCTCGACCCCCGGTAGCGGTGCGGCCGCCGGGGCACCAGGGAACTAGGTTGACGCTACGTGCCATCCCGTCACCGGGAGCGAGGGCGACGACGAGGTTGAAGGCGAGGGCGACGGCGGCGGACATGGCAGTCGAGCGGGAGCACGGCGGAGCACGAGCGGGCGAGGGCGAGTGGCGGGTGCCGGCGTGACCTACACGCTGGGGATCGACCTCGGCACGACTTTCACGTCGGCCGCCGTGGCGCGCCACGGCCGGGCCGAGGTGGTGGCGCTCGGCCACCGGGCGACGTCGGTCCCGTCGGTGGTGGTGCTCACCGAGGACGGCCGGCTCCTGGTGGGCGAGGCCGCCGAGCGCCGGGCGGCGACGGCCCCCGACCGGGTGGCCCGCGAGTTCAAGCGCCGCGTCGGCGACGTCACCCCGCTGCTCCTCGGCGGCACCCCGGTCGCCGTCGACGCCTGCCTGGCGGCCGTGCTCCGCTGGGTCCACGACACGGTCGCCCAGAACGAGGGCGGCCCGCCGGCGGCGATCACCGTCACCCACCCCGCCAACTGGGGCGAGTTCAAGAAGGACGTGCTGCGGGAGGCGCTGCGGCTCGCCGACCTGCGGGTCCCCGACATCGGCCTGCTCCCCGAGCCGGTGGCGGCCGCCCAGTGGTACGCCCAGACCGAGCGGCTGGCCCCCGGGTCGATCGTCGCCGTCTACGACCTGGGTGGCGGCACGTTCGACGCCGCCGTCCTCCAGCGCACCCCCGACGGGGGGTTCGCCCCGCTGGGCCGCCCCGAGGGGATCGAGCGACTGGGCGGCATCGACGTCGACGAGGCCGTGCTGGGCCACGTGCTCCGCACCCTGGGGGAGGACGTGCTGGCCCGGACCGGCGTGCTGGCGGTCCTGCAGGGCGGGGTGGCCGACCCCGCGGCGGCGACCGCCATGGCGCAGCTCCGGAAGGCCTGCGTGGAGGCCAAGGAGGCGCTGTCGGCCGAGACGTCGATCACGATCCCGGTGTGGCTGCCCGGCCTCCACCACGAGGTGCTGCTGCGGCGTGCCGAGCTGGAGGAGCTGGTGTCGCCGATGCTGCAGCCGTCGGTCACGGCGCTGGCCCGGGTGGTGGTGTCGGCCGGTCTCGACCCGCACCGGATCGACGCCGTCCTCCTGGTGGGCGGGGCGTCGCGGATGCCGCTGATCGCCCGCCAGGTGTCGGCGGGCCTGGAGCGCCCGGTGGTGGTCGACGCGCACCCGAAGCACCCGGTGGCGCTGGGCGCGGCGCTCGACGCCGCGGCCCGGGTGACGCGGGTGGCCCCGGTGTCGCCGACCCTGCCGACGTCGCCCGCGGCGGCGTTCCCGACCCCCACCGCGCACCCGGCGTCGCCTTCCCGGACGGCTTCGCCGTTCCCGCCGCCCGCCGAAGTGCCGGCCCCGGCCCCGGCTGCCGACGTCCCGACGTCCGTCGCCGCGGCGACACCGTCGCCGCCGCCGTCGCCGCCCTCGCCGCCGTCGTTCGACGGCGGGACCGCCGCCCCGCCCCGTCCGGTCGAACCCGCCTGGGAGCCGGACGGCCCGTTCCCGCCGTCGGGGGGCGGTTCGGGCGACCACGTCGTGCCCCCGGCGGCCCGCCGCATCGGGGCGACCGCGCCCTACCAGTCGCACCGGCCGTCGCTGTGGGACGCGGTGACGCCCCGGACGGTCGGCTCCGCGGCGATTGTGGTCCTCGCCCTGGTCGCGGCGGCCGCCGCCGTGTGGCTCAACCGGGGTGCGCCCGACGAGGACGACGGTGGCGGCACCATCGCCGGCGCCGAGGCCGAGGTCCCCGATCCCGGCGACGACGCGGGGGACGCGGGCGACGCGGGCGCGGTCCCCGGGGTCTCGCCGGCGCGGTTCGCGTGGCAGTACGAGCGGGGCGAGGAGACCTCCGGCGACACCGTCGGCATCGACGAGGAGCGGGTCTACTTCGCCGACAGCCAGGGCTACCTCGTGGCCCTGGACGCCGCCAGCGGCAACGAGGTGTGGACCGTCGACGTGGGGGCCGACGCGTCGGGCTGCCGGCCCACCCGGGTCGGCGACCTGCTGCTGATCGGCATCGGCAGCCCCAGCGCCACCTACGCCCTCGACCCCGCCACGGGGCAGCAGGTCTGGAAGGCGCCCGGCGTGTGGCTCGACCCGCCGGTCGCCGCCGGGGACCTGCTGATCGGGCACGCCGGCTCGACCGTGACGGCGCTCGACCTGGCCACCGGCCAGGTGCGCTGGCAGGTGACCGACACCTACTGGAGCCTCACCACGCCGGTCGTGGTGGGGGAGGTGATCGTGATCGGGTCGAACGACGGCCACGTCGCCGGCCTCGACCGGGCCACCGGCGCCCAGCTGTGGACCACGCCGCTCGACCGCGGCGACGTCGACATCCGCCGGTTCGGCGCCACCGCCGACGCCGCCGTGGTGATCGACGAGGACGGGTTCGTCACCGTGGTCGACGTCGCCACCGGGCGGAAGCGGTGGACGAAGGACCTGGAGGCCGACGGCCACGACCGGCCGCTGCTGCTGGGTGACGACCTGCTGATCGGGGTCGAGGGCGGCATCGCCGTGGTCGACCCGGCGACCGGCGACGTCCGCGACACGCTCGACGTCGCCGCCGCCGGCTTCGTGCCCCTGCCGGGGGAAACGCCCGGGATCGTGGTCTTCGACGCCCTGTCGCTCCAGGCGTTCGACGTCGCCGGGCGGTCGCTGTGGGTCACCGACGTGCCGATCGACGGGCTGATCCTCACCGCCGGGCCGAGCTCGGTCGCCGTCCACGACTACGACGGCACGCTGGCGTACTTCACGTTCGACTAGGGCGACCCGGGCGCCCGACCCGGGCGACGACCCGAGGGCCCCCGGGGCAGACGATCCCGACCGCACGTAAGGTCCCGCCATGACCACGGGACAGGGGGGACCGGCGGGCTCGGCGGCGCCGGCGCCGGTGGGCCGGGGCATCGGGCTGCGGGCGCTGCTGGCGCTGCTGCCGGTGCTGATCACGGCGGTGGTGGTCGCCTGCTCGTCGGGTGGCGACGGCGGCGACGAGGACGGGGCCACGGCCACGACGGAGCCGGAGGACCTCGTGATGGAGGCCGACGACTTCGTCAACGTCAACGACATGACGCCGGTGCGCGGCTTCTTCGTCGACAACCGGCTCGGGCACCTCGACGAGGCGATCGCCGTCGCCGAGGACGAGGACGGCGGTGGGCCGTACCCGGTCGGGACGATCATCCAGCTGGTGCCGTTCGAGGCGATGGTGAAGCGGGCGCCGGGCTTCGCCCCCGAGGTGAACGACTGGGAGTTCTTCGAGCTGAAGGTCAGCGAGGAGGGCACCGAGATCGTGAAGCGGGGCGGCGCCGAGGTGGTCAACCAGTTCGGCGGCAGCTGTGCCGACTGCCACCGGGCCGCCCGGCCGGAGTTCGACCTCGTGTGCGAGGACGACCACGGTTGCGCGCCGCTCCCGATCGGCGACGACGTGATCCGGAGCCTCCAGGCGTCCGACCCCCGCCCCCGGGCCTGACCACCGGGCCACACCGCCGACCCTCGCCGAACCTGTCCCCGGAACGGGGCGCCGGCGCCCCGTTCCGGGGGCAGGTTCGAGACGAGGGATCGTTGCCTGGCAGGCTGCCGGGGTGCCACTGCTCGCCCTCGGCGCGTCCGACTGCGAGGCCCTCCGCGGCGGCTGGCTCGGCCAGCCCGTCAACGCCCTGTCGAGCCTGGCCTACGTGGCGGCGGGTGTGGAGGTGTGGCGGCGGGGTGGGCCGGCGCCGGTCGCCGGGGCGCTGGCGGCGGTCGGCGTGGGCAGCGCCCTGTACCACGGGCCCATGCCGCCGGGTGCCGAGGCGCTGCACGACGGGTCGATCGTGGCACTGGGCGCGGCGCTGGCGGTCGCCGGGCTCCGGGGCCGCCTCGACCGCCCGGCCACGTTCACCCCGTGGCTGCTGGGCGGGGTCGCGGTCACGCTCAACCTCCTGACCCGCACCGGCGCCCCGCTGTGCCGCCCCCACTCGCTCCTCCAAGGCCACGCCGCCTGGCACGTCCTGACCGCCGCCGCCGTCGCCCTCTGGGCCGGGGCAGGTTCGAGACGAGGGCCGAGGGGTGGCCGAGCCGGGCACGGGTGACGACGGGTCAGGGCGGGGCGGTGGCGAGGTCGCGGACGGTGTGGTGGCGGGGGCCGCCGTCGGGGTCGTTCGACTCCTCGTCGTCGAGGCCGGCGGTCACCAGGCCGACCAGCTCCCGCACCCGGGCCTCGGCCAGCGGGCCCAGGCCGTCGTAGGCCACCTCGAACCGGGCTCGGGCCGGGCGGCAGGGCCAGTCGTCGGGGAGGAGCTCGTCGGGGAGGCGCGGGTCGGCGAGGGCGATGGCCCGCCACCGGCGCATCAGCTCGGTGCGCGCCACCAGCGCCTCGGTGGTGGTCACCTGCCCGCGGTCGAGCCGGTCGACGATGCGGTCGGCCAGGGCGACGACGTCGTCGTAGCGGCGGCGCAGCGACCGCAGGTCCCAGGCGTCGACCATCGCCACCCCGGCGGGCCGGGGCACCTCGGTGGCCCGCAGGACGGTGGCCTCGGTGATCTCCAGCTCGCGGAGGGCCCGGTCGATGGCGTCGAGCGGGGCGTGCGGCGTGATCCACAGCCCGTCGAACAGGGCGCCGAGCCCCAGCGCCCGCAGCCGCTTGCGGAGCCGGGGGCGGCGGTGCCCGTCGGACTCCGGCACCGAGAACGCCACGCACGTCCACACGCCGTCCCAGGC
>DATCLV010000790.1:0-2755 GCA_036563745.1 Acidimicrobiales bacterium
GAGCTCGACCAGCTGGGCGGCCCGGGCGCGGCCCCGTCGTCGCTCCCGGCGCCGGCGACGCCGACGGCGTCGGGCGCCGACCCGACGGCGGCGCCCGAGGGCTCGGCCGCGCTCGGCCTGCCCGCCGGGACGCCCGACGCGCCCGCGCCCGCGCCGGCCCTGGCACCGGCGGCGCCGGCCGCCAACGGCAACGGCAACGGCCGCGGGCACCAGCCGGTCCCCGCGGCGCCGAGCCCGGCGACCGCGACGGCCGTGGCCGACCCGCCGCTGCTCGACGTGATCCTGGCGGTGGTAGCCGACCGCACCGGCTACCCGGTCGAGATGCTCGACCCCGACCTCGACCTGGAGGCCGACCTCAGCATCGACTCGATCAAGCGGATCGAGATCGTCGGCGAGCTCGCCGAGCGGGTCGGCCTGCCCGGCAGCGACGACGGCGCGGGCCTCGACGAGGCGGTGGTCGAGCAGCTGGCCCAGCTGAAGACCCTCCGGTCGATCGTCACGTGGATCGAGTCCGCCACCGCCGGCGCCCCCGGCACCCCGGCGACCACCGACGGCCAGGCCGCCGCCGCCCCCACCGCCCCGACGCCCGCAAGCCACGGCGACGACGCCGCCACCGCGCCGGCGGACGGGCCGGGCCCTGCCCGGCCGGGCGTCACCGCAGCCGAGGGGGTCGACACCGACCCGGCGGCCGCCGCGCCGGCCGGGCCCGGCGCCGGGCAGCAGGCCGTGGCGCCGGGCCCGGCCCCTTCCGGCACCACCGCCCGTCGGCCGGCCGGCCCGACCGTCGCGGGGAGCCCGGCCGCCGGGCCGCTCCCGGACCGCCGCGGGACCACGGGTCAGGCTGGTCCCGCCGCCGGTGGCCCGGCGGTCGCCCCGCGCCCCGGCCGTGCACCCGGCGCCACCGCTGCCGGGCCGGCCCGGCAGCCGGACGTGGCGCCCCGGCCCGCCGGCGACCAGCCACCGCACGGCACCCCGGGCGAGGCCACCGAGCCGCGGGCCGCCGAGCCGGGCGACGAGCCCGGTCGCCGGGCCGGGAGCGCCGGTCCCGGTGCCGACCGGGCGAACGCCGGGCCGACCGAGGCCGAGGTCGAGGCCGAGGCCCGCGAGCGCGACCGGAAGGACGGCCCGGCCCGAGCCGGGGGCACGCCGCCGGTGGCCGTGAGCCCGGGGCCGCCGCTGGCGTCGGTCGCCCACATGCCCGGGTCCGTGGCCGTGCCGGGCGGGCGGGTCGCCAGCGGGGAGAAGGAGCCGCCGGTCACCCGGCGCTACGTCCTCGAGACCGCCATGCTCGCCCCCGCCCTGCCGGTGGCCTCCGCCGCCGGGCGGACCTTCGTCCTGGTGAGCGACCCGTGGGAGGGCCTCGACGAGCTGCGCCGGCTGCTGGAGCGATCGGGCGCCACCGTCGAGGTGGTCCCGACCCACCGGGGCGCGCCGGCGCGCCCGCTGCCCGACGACGTGGCCGCCCGCCTCGCCCGGGCCGACGGCGTGGTCCACCTGGGCGCCGCCGGCACCGATCCGGTCGACGCCCGCGACGTCTTCGCCGCCCTGAAGCCCGCGGTCACCGGCCAGGCCACCACGCTGGTCGCCGCCGTGGCCCGCCGGGCGAGCCTCCCGCCCACCACGGTGTCCGGCGTCCCCGGCCTCATGCGGTCGCTCGCCCGGGAGCTGCCCGACCGCCACGTCCGGTCGGTCGAGCTCGACGGCGACCGGCTCAACGCCCACCTCGTCGCCCGCCTGCTGGCCGACGAGGCCCTCGACCCCGCCGGGCCGGTCACCATCTCGTACCTGGAGGGCAAGCGCACCACCCGGCGCCTCGCCAAGGGCGCCGACCTGGGCACCGACACGCCGGCGGCGCCGTTCGACGCCGAGTCGGTCGTCGTGTTCACCGGCGGCGCCCGTGGCATCACCGCCCGGGCCGCCCTCGCCATCGCCCGGGAGAGCCGCTGCCGCATCGAGCTGCTCGGCCGCTCGCCGCTGCCCGGCGAGGAGGACCTCCGCACCGCCGCCGCCCTCGACCGCCCGGCGCTGCGCCGCGCCCTGCTGGAGGACGGCGAGCTGCGGACGCCCGCCGCCATCGAGGCCGCCTGCGACCGCATCCTCGCCGACCGCGAGATCCGGCACACGATGGCCCAGCTGCGGGCCCTCGGCAGCCCCACCACCTACCACTCGGTCGACGTGCGCGACGGCGAGCGGCTGGCCCGGGTGCTGGCCGAGATCCGGGAGTACCACGGCCGGATCGACGCCGTGGTGCACGGGGCCGGCGTCCTCGACGACCGCCTCGCCCGCGACAAGACCGACGCCGGCTTCGACCGCGTGTTCGCCACCAAGGTCGACGGGGCCCGCACGCTGGTCGAGCACCTGGACGACGACATCCGCCTGGTCGTGTTCTTCGGCAGCGTGAGCGGGGTCTTCGGCAACCGCGGCCAGGTCGACTACGGCGCCGCCAACGACGCGCTCGACGAGCTGGCCCTCCGGCTCGACGGCGTCGACGGCCGCCGGGTGATCAGCATCGACTGGGGCCCGTGGGGCGGTGCCCCGGGCGACGGCGCGGGCACCGGCATGGTGTCGCCCGAGCTGGAGCGGGAGTACGCCCGCCGCGGCATCGGGTTGATCCAGCCCGACGAGGGCGTCCGCGCCCTGCTGGCCGAGATGGGCACGCTGCCCGGCGAGCCGGCCCAGGTGGTCGTGATGCGGGCCGACCCGGCGGCGATGGAGGGACGCCCCGGCACCCCCGGCTCGTGGACCGGTCCCGGTC
>DATCLV010000794.1:0-2168 GCA_036563745.1 Acidimicrobiales bacterium
GGAACCACGCCGACGACCCGTCCTTCACCCGCACCGCCAGCGGTCCCGGCGCCGCCGGGTCCCGCACCAGCTCGTAGTGCACTGGCACGACCCCCGCGTCGACGTCGGCGATCCGGGCGAACGCCTTCCTCGTGATGTCGATCGTGCCCTCCGGGCAGCGGCGGCAGTGGTCGGTCACCTGCACCCGCACCGTCCCCTTCGGCCCGGTCACGTCGAGGTACGCCCCGCACACCTCAGCGTGCCCGAACTCGGCGGTCGACAGCCCGACGTGCAGGTTGTCGGGCGGCTCGCCCGGGAACGAGCAGGCGCCGCCGCCGGTCAGGTCGGTGAACGTCGCCGTCCCCGACCGGGGGACGACATCGGCGGCCGGGGTCGCCCAGCCCGCCCGGGCCGCCCGGGCCGCCCGGACCGCCCCGGCCTCACGGGACACCGGGGCCGCCTCGGCCGTCATCACGACGCCGACGACCACCGCCAGGACGAGGAACAACATGGCCGCGACGACCACCGCGGCCTGCAGGAACAGCACTCTCCGCCGGATCACGCGCGGACGGTAGCGAAGTCGGCCGCCTCCGTGAGCCGAATGGAAGGGGAAATCGCGCCCGGTGACGGGTCATCCGCGAGACTGCGGGGCCGTATGGACGTGACCATCGTCGACCATCCCCTCGCCGCCCGGCTGCTGACCCGCCTGCGGGACGCAACCACCGACCGCGCCACCTTCCGCCTGGCGGTCGACGCGCTGGCGGGGATGCTCGTCTACGAGGCGTGCCGCACGCTGCCCACCCGGCCGGTCGAGGTGCGGACGCCGCTGGGACCGGCGGCCGGCGTCGAGGTCAAGGAGGCGCCGCTGGTCGTCCCGATCCTCCGGGCCGGCCTCGGCCTCCACACCGCCGTGCTGCGCCTCCTCCCCGAGACCGACACGGCCTTCATCGGGGTCGCCCGCAACGAGGAGACCTTCGAGCCCGAGCCCTACATGAACTCGGTGCCGCCCGACCTCGCCAACCGGTCGGTCCTCCTCCTCGACCCGATGCTCGCCACCGGCGGGTCGCTCGCCTACGCCGCCCAGCTGCTCCGCGACCGGGGCGCCGGCTCGATGACCGGCGTCTGCGTGCTGGCCGCCCCCGAAGGGCTCGACCACGTGGCCGCGTCGGGGCTGGTCGACCACGTGGTGACCGCCGCCGTCGACAGCCACCTCAACGACAAGGCCTTCATCGTCCCCGGCCTCGGCGACGCCGGCGACCGTCTCTTCGGCACCGCCTGACGGCTGGGCGCCGCGGCCCCTCGCGCCGAACCTGCCCCCGAAACGGGGACCAGGCTCCCCGTTTCGGGGGCGGGTTCGACCTACACCAGCGCCAAGGCCTGGGTGAGGATCGCCTCGACCAGGGAGCGAGCCTGCGTGCGGGCGGCGGGGAGGTCGTCGACGGGTGGGGGGACGACGGCCTCGGCGTAGCACTTCAGCTTCGGCTCGGTGCCCGACGGGCGGACGATCAGGCGGACGCCGTCGGCCCGGACCACCACCGCGTCGGTCGGGGGAAGGGCGCCACCCGGGCGGAGGTCGTCGACCGCCGTGACCGGTCGACCCGCCAGCTCCGCCGGCGGCGCGGCCACCAGCTCGTCGACGATCGCCCGCATCCGCACCCGCCCCTCGGCGCCCGGCACCACCACCGACCGCTGGCCCGTGGCGTGGACGCCCAGCTCCCGGTGGAGGTCGTCGAGCCGGTCGAGCACCGTCCGTCCCCGCGCCCGCTCGAAGGCGACCAGCTCGGCGAACGCCAGCGCCGCGGTGATGCCGTCCTTATCGTGCACGAGCGTCCCGACGCACGACCCCAGCGCCTCCTCGTACCCGTACACGAACTCCCACTCCGGGTGGGCCAGCACCGGGCGCATGATCCACTTGAACCCGGTCAGCGTCTCGGCGAACCGCACGCCCCGGGCCTCGGCCAGCCGCCCCAGCAGCGACGACGACACGATCGTCGTCGCCACCAGCCGGTCCGGCCCCGACCCCCACGACAGCAGCCAGTCGGCCAGCACCGCACCGATCTCGTCGCCGCTCAGCGGCCGCCAGCCGGCACCCGAGCCGTCCGGCACCGCCACGGCCAGGCGGTCGGCGTCGGGGTCGTTGGCGATGACGACATCGGCCCCGGCCGCGGCCGCCCGGGCCAGGGCGAGGT
>DATCLV010000796.1:0-4358 GCA_036563745.1 Acidimicrobiales bacterium
TCATCGGGGTGATCGAGCCCGGGGTGCGGTCGCTGGCCGCCGCCACCCGCACGGGCCGGGTCGGCGTGATCGGCACGGTCGGCACGATGGCGTCGGGCGCCTACCAGCGGGCGGTGGCGGCGCTGGAGGACCGGATCGAGCTGAGCTGCGCCGCCTGCCCCGGCTTCGTCGAGTTCGTGGAGAAGGGCGAGCTCGACAGCGACCAGGTCCACGTGCTCGCCGAGCGGCTGCTGGCCCCGCTGTGCGACGCCAAGGTCGACGCCCTCCTGCTGGGCTGCACGCACTACCCGTTCCTGGCCCGCACGATCGGCGACGTGATGGGCCGCGACGTGGTCCTCGTCTCGTCGGCCGACGAGACGGCGTTCGAGATGCGGCGGTTGATCGACACCGGCGCCGTGGCCCCCGCCCCGCCGGCGCCCGCGTCCGAGGCGATCGAGCGGCGCCACCGCTGGCTGTCGTCGGGCGACGTGGCCTGGTTCGTCGAGCTGGGCCGCCGCCTCCTGGGCCCCGAGCTCGACGGCGCCGAACCGGTGGTCTGGCGGTGACCGGCGCCGACGCCACCCCCGCCGGCCCGGGAGGCCCCGGTGAACCCGGCGACCCCGGCGACCACGCCGCTCGCAGCAGCGACCGGGGAGGCCCCGGCGGCAGGGAGCACGGCGGCGGGCTGCGGATCACCGTCCTCGGCTGCTCCGGGTCGTACCCCGGGCCCGGCGAGGCCTGCAGCGGGTACCTGGTGCGCAGCCCCGGCGCCACCGTCGTCCTCGACCTCGGCTCCGGCACCCTCGCCAACCTCCAGCGCCACGTGCCGGTGGCCGACCTCGACGCCGTCGTCCTCACCCACGAGCACCCCGACCACTGGCTCGACCTCCCGGTCCTGCGCAACGGCATGCGCTACGTCCTCGACCTGGAGGGCCTCGCCACCTACGGCCCGGCCGGCGTCCACGCCCTGGTGACCAGCATCGTCGACCCGCTCGCCCCCACGCTCGCCTGGACGTCCGTCGACGTCGACGACGTCCTCGAGATCGGCGACCAGCGGCTCACGTTCTCCCGCACCGACCACCCCGTGCCCACCCTGGCCGTCAAGGTCGAGGCCGGCGGCCGGAGCCTCGTGTACTCGGCCGACACCGGCCCCGACTGGCGCCCCGGCGACTGGCTGGCCGGCGTCGACCTCCTCGTCTGCGAGGCGACGCTGCCGATCTCCCACGAGGGCCGGATCCAGCACCTGTCGGGCCGCCAGGCCGGCGACCTCGCGCACGCCGCCGGGGTCGGCCGCCTCCTCCTCACCCACCTGTCGCCCGGGCTCGACCCCGACGTCCAGCGTGCCGACGCCGCCACCCGCTACGGCGGTCCGGTCGACGTAGCGACCACCGGCACCACCTACGGGGTGGAACGGCCCGAATGAGCGATCGGCGGGCGGGCGGCGCCTGTTAGCGTCGGCCACGATGCGTGCCGACGGACGAGAGCCCGACGAGCTGCGGCCCGTCACCTTCGAGCGAGACTTCACGGAGATGGCGGCCGGGTCGTGCCTGGTGAGCTTCGGGCAGACGAAGGTGCTCTGCACCGCCTCGATCGACCCCGACGTGCCCCGCTGGATGAAGGGCCGCGGCACCGGCTGGGTGACCGCCGAGTACTCGATGCTGCCGGGCTCGTCACCGGAGCGGGTGCGTCGCGAGGTCAAGGACGGCCGTCCCTCGGGCCGGTCGCAGGAGATCCAGCGGCTCATCGGCCGGGCGCTCCGCTCCGTGTGCGACATGGCGGTGCTGGGGGAGCGGCAGGTCACCGTCGACTGCGACGTCCTCCAGGCCGACGGCGGCACCCGCACGGCCTCGATCTGCGGCGGCTACCTGGCGCTCCACGACGCCCTGGCCCGCCTCGTCGAGCACGGCGCCATCGGCCGCCACCCGCTGACGGCGTTCTGCGGGGCGATCTCGGTCGGCATCGTCGACGGCGTCCCCATGCTCGACCTCGCCTACGTCGAGGACAGCCAGGCCGACGTCGACATGAACGTGGTCATGACGTCCGAGGGCAAGTTCGTCGAGCTCCAGGGCACCGCCGAGCAGGAGGCGTTCAGCCGCGACGAGCTCGACACGATGCTGGCCCTCGCCGAGAAGGGCATCAACGAGGTGGTCGACCTCCAGCGCCAGATGGTCGAGGTGGCCCCACCCTTCCGGCCCCCGGTACCTTCCTCCCGCTGAGCGGTACCCGACAGGCACGGAGGCGACTGATGGCCCGCGGCGGACAGCGGATCCTCGTGCTGGCCACTGCGAACCAGCACAAGGTCGACGAGATCGCCGCCATCCTCGACGGCGGCTGGATCGTCGAGCCCCACGACCCCGAGGTGGAGGAGACCGGCACCACCTTCGAGGAGAACGCGCTGATCAAGGCGAGAGCCGCGGCCGACGCCACCGGCGACCTGGCCGCGGCCGACGACTCGGGCATCGAGATCGACGCCCTCGGCGGCGCGCCCGGCATCCACTCGGCCCGCTGGACCTACGAGGGCGACTGGGTGCCCAAGGTCCTGCGCGAGCTGCGGGACGTGCCCCGGGGCGAGCGGGGCTGCCGCTACGTGTGCGCGGCGGCGGCCGTCTGGCCCGACGGGCGCGAGGTCGTGGTGCGGGGGACGGTCGAGGGCCTGATCACCCGGGTGCCCCGGGGCACCAACGGCTTCGGCTACGACCCGATCATGGAGCCCGTCGAGGGCGACGGTCGCACGTTCGCGGAGATGACCCCGGAGGAGAAGCACGCCCTCAGCCACCGGGCGCGGGCGTTCCGGGCGCTCAAGCCCCTGCTCTGAGGGCGCCCGCCCGGCGCAACCCGCCGAACTTGGGTGAAAAGTGGGGGTAGAGCCCCCGAAACTCACCCAATTTCGGAGGGAGCCGGGGTCACCAGCCCCGGAGGTCGACCGGCCACACGGCCGTGATCACCGCGTCCGGGTGCGGCGCACCGCCGTCCGGCGACGGCTCCACCACGTACATGCGCTCGTGCATCGCCACCGTCGGGTCGACGTGCGCCGGCAGCACCGCCACCTTGTCGCCCACCCGCACCGGCCGGTCGGGCTTCGTGCCGAACGTGATGTGCTCGTCCGACACGAACCACACGTCGCCGGCGTCGACCACCGTCGGGTCGCCGTGGTCCATGGCCAGCGCCTTCAGCCCCGCGTCGAGCACCGCCCAGCCCGCCGGGTTCACCGAGATCACCGTGGTCCACAGGTACAGCGCGTTCCGGAACGCCGGGGCGTGCGGCACGTACTCGGTGTCCATCAGGCAGTACGACCCGGCCTGCAGCTCCGTCACCCACGTGTTCGTGTCCCAGGTGCCGGTGCCACCGCCCGAGACGACGTCGCCGCCCACGGCGTCGGCCGCCTCCCGCAGCAGCTTCATCGCCGCCTCGACCGCCTGCGCCCGGCTCTCCGCCGGCTCCCGCATGAGATGCCCCTCGTAGCCCATCACGCCCCGCACCTCGAGGCCCCGGGACCGGGCCAGGTCGGCCAGGTGACCGGCGTCGTCGGGGGCGCAGCCGCAGCGGGGCATGCCCACCGACACGTCGATCAGCACCTCGCGCACCCCGCCCCGGGCCGCCGCGTCGATCGTCTCCGGCGAGTCGACCGCCACCGTCACCCGGGCCGCCTCCGCCGCCACCAGGGCGCCCAGCCGGGTGCAGTCGAGCACCTCGTTGGCCAGCAGCAGGTCGGCCCCCAGGCCGGCGGCCGCCATGCCCTCCACCTCGCGGATCGTGGCGCAGCAGAAGGTGGTGTGTCCGGCGTCGTGCAGCTCCCGGGCCAGCGCCGTCGACTTGAACGCCTTGACGTGGGGCCGGAGCCGCTTCTTGGGGTGCACCTTGGCCATGGTGCGCACGTTGTGCGAGAACGCCCCGTGGTCGACCACGAGCGCCGGCGTCTGGATGTCGGCGAGCTTCACGCGGCGCGACCTTAACGCTCTCTGGCGTGGTGCCGACGGCGGGAGTCGAACCCGCACTGGCCAGGACCTAAACCTGGTGCCTCTGCCGGTTGGGCTACGTCGGCGCCGATGGCAGGCCCCCGAAGGATAGAGGCAGCGGCGTTGGTGCCCGAGGGGGTGGGGGCGCCGCTACCCTTCCGCCGTGACCTCGATGCAGCCGAAGATGCAGCCGATCCCCCCGATGGCCCAGACCCCGTCCCTCGTGAGCCCGACGCACGAGATCTTCAACCGCCTGCTGCGGGAGCGGATCATCTTCCTGGGCACGGAGGTCGACGACGACATCGCCAACGTCATCTGCGCCCAGCTGCTCCACCTCGCCGGTGAGGACCCCGACCAGGACCTCTGGCTCTACATCAACAGCCCTGGCGGCTCGGTCACGGCCGGCATGGCCATCTACGACAC